>JACMLA010000360.1 GCA_014379815.1 Bryobacteraceae bacterium
ACAGTGCCGATGTCGCGGCGATTGTTGGCGCATCGCTACTGCTCATGTTGTGCAGCCAGGCCGAGAGCAACCGGCCGCCAGCCAGCGAACCAATTACTCCTGAAGCGATTCCGGCAAGCGCCAAACGTAGCGCGGAGCCGACCATCAATGCGAAGATCCGTCGGCGGTCAGCAGTGCCTATCTTCCCGAAGAGCATCTGAGAACTGCCTTCGAAAAGATGATGCTTGCGGATCTCACGGCAGACGACATCGAAGCCTATCTTCGCGAACGCCTCAAGCAGCGTGTGCAAGTCAAGACTGGAAGCGGATTCGTCGAAAAGGGCCATCTGAAAGCAACGACGGTCCATCAAGAGTTTCGGGTGTTGCGTCGGATGCTCAATGTGGCGGCCCGAAAGAAGTTCCTCTCGGCCAATCCATGCTTCGGCGTGGAGTTCCCTGTGCGGGTCGATGGACTGTTCAGGCCTCACTACATCGGGTGGTCCGAGCAGCTAAAAATCGAGCTCAACGCGCCCGAGTATCTTAAAAATCTGATCCAGATTATTACGGAAACAGGACTTCGAATCTACAAGGAGCTGGCGCCTCTGAGAAAGGAGCACTTAGATCTGGAGAATGTAATTGTTTGGATACCCGACTCCAAGACCGCGAATGGAGTCGCGGAGCTTCTGCTCACGGCTATTGCGGCTCACGCGTTTCGGCGACAACTCGCGATTTCAGGAGAAGGCCCGTATCTGTTCCCGAGTGAGGATAAGCCCGACGTGCACCAGAAGAGTTTAAAACTACCTGGCACGCAACCTTGCGTCGCGCCGAGGTCCCCTACTTCCGGCTGTACGATCTGAGGTCCACGTATCCCACGCGGGTCAGCGCGGGCGGAGTGGCTGACGAGTTCGTAACTCAGTTGTTGAGGCAAGGGGATGCGAAGGTGTTCAAAAAGTACTCGCAAATGAAGCTGCAGATGAAGAGGGAGGCCCAACCAAAGCTGAACCGCAACGCCCATGAGAGCAGGACGGATCCTGACACAGGCCACTCTACTCGAAGAGTTTTGACACAGGAGAGTTGGAGAGCGGAAAGTCAGAAAGGAAGAAAAACTGACAAGTCATTTAGGATCAAATGTTTTGGTAGGCGCGGCAGGACTCGAACCTGCGACCCTCTGCTTAGAAGGCAGATGCTCTATCCACCTGAGCTACGCGCCCGCGCCACTGCGTTCCCGCATCTTCAATGCTAACCCAGCAAACGAGGTCTTACGCAAAGCCGTCAGTCAGAAACCGCAAGCTCGCCGGGCACAATCGGACGCGTGCGAGGCAGACGCCCCAGATACGCCAGCGTTCCCATAATGGCAAGTACAGCCACAAAGACAATCAGCTTGAGCCACGTACTTGCCGTATCTTTGCCTGTAGTCAGCCACAGCAATCCAACAATCGGCTGAGCCACACATACTGCCCACACTGACCCGTAAAACCACCGTCTTTCATACCCTTCGCCCTTTGTCGAAGGCAACACTCTCGGTAGCTTTCCTAACGCACCCAGAAGCCAGATCAGCCCTGCCAGAGGAAAGTATCCGTTCCAGTAGATCTGCTTCAAGAACCACTTGCCGGTAACCAGGGCAACAATCAGGCCGGTCAGGTTGAGCACCGCATAGGTAATCACAGCCGACCACGCAAAGGTATAGCAGATCCGCCGGTACAGAGGGTTGGGTCTGTCTTCAGTAAATCGAATAATGTACGGAGCAGGTTCACAACCTGGCAGCTGTCCCCGCAGACCGAAAAAGCCCGTCACGACCAGCACCACGCCCAGCCAGAGCGCCATGCGGTAGTCGAAGCCGTGTTCGAACAGATCAAAGGTCAGGGGACCCGGCGCGAGGAAGAAAACCGTAATCCAGAGTGGCCAGTGGTTTACGCGGTAATACCCTTTGTTGCGAACGCGAATCTTGCGCTCATTGTCATACTGCACCGGAACATACGAAGGCGCGGGCATCGCCAATCAGGATAGCGCGCCTCAGACGTCCAGGCTTGAGAAACCCGTGAAAGCAGTGATACACTTTCAAGCACATTTCGTTTCAGGTCTCGAAGTCCTGCTCTGTTTGCTGGTCTTCCGCAGCCTGAAGTTTTCACAGGGGAAAGGTAATCCATCGTGCTATCCAAAACAACCTTTGCGGCAGCGCTTTTGCTGTTGGGAACGGCCGGTTTATCTGCGCAGACGCAGACGAACCTGACCGGGACCGTCTCTGATCCAACCGGTGCGGCCGTTCCCGGCGCGACCATAACGATAACGAGTGTCGGAACGACTCAGAGTCGTGAAGTGAAATCGGATGAGCAGGGCTCGTATGTCTTCGCTCAGATCACACCCGGCGAGTACCGTCTGCTTGCGAAAAAAGAAGGCTTCTCGGACGTGTCTGTTCAAGGAGTCCGTCTGCTGGTAAACACCCCCGCTACAGTGAACCTGACTTTCGAAAAGGTCGGGTCGACTGCAACAGTGATTGAAGTTTCCGCTGACGCTGTGCAGATCAATACCTCAGACGCGACCCTTGGAAATTCGTTTGGTACAAAACCGATTCTGCAGCTGCCCTTCGAAGGTCGCAACGTGGCTAAGATTCTGTCCCTGCAGGCTGGCGTTACCTGGGTCGGCGATAACGACACGGTCAACGGCGGCGTAAGCACTGCGCAGGACCGCGGTGGCGTAGTCAACGGAGGCCGAAGCGACCAAAGCAATGTGACTCTGGATGGCGTCGACGTAAATGACCAGCAAACACGGTCAGCATTCACCAGCGTGCTTCGCGTCACTCTCGACTCGGTGCAGGAATTCCGCGTGACCACTACCAACGCAAATGCCGACGCATCCCGTGGTTCCGGCGCACAGGTCACGCTGATAACGAAGAGCGGCACCAACGATATTCATGGATCCGTGTACTGGTATCTGCGCAACCGGGAACTCAACGCAAACACGTTCTTCAATAATCTTTCCGGCCTTCCAACCCCCAAGCTGAATCGCAACATTGGCGGCGCAAGTCTGGGTGGCCCCATCATTCGTAACAAACTGTTTCTGTTCGGCAACTATGAAGGGCGGCGCGACGCTCTCGAGCAAAGCGTGCAACGACTTGTACCCACCACAACTCTTCGCCAGGGCATCGCATCCTTTGTATCGCGGGCAGGCAACATCGTTCAGGTCTCCCCGCAGGAACTGTCTCAGCGATTGAACTACGCACCGGGTGCGAATCAGGCAGCCCTTAGTCTGTTCAATGCGTATCCTTTGCCTAATGATTCCAGTGCAGGTGATGGACTCAACACCTCCGGGTTCCGGTTCAATGCGCCGATTAAGAACAATTTCGACACGTATATATCGCGAATGGACTATGTCCTGAATGACAAACATTCTTTCTTCGCGCGAGGCCAGCTACAACAGGACACGGAAAATGGCGCACCTCAGTTTCCTGGTGCCGCTCCCAACTTCAGAGACTTGACCTATAGCAAGGGAATCGCGTTGGGCTGGACTGCAGCCCTGAAATCGAGCTTTATTTCATCAACCCGCTATGGCCTTACGCGGCAAAAACTTTCCACTGCCGGCATCGGAACCTACGAAGCGGTCACCTGGCGAGTGCTGGGCGATCCAGTAGGCCTCACCCGGTCCTTTCAACGCACATCTCCGACACATCACTTGACGCAGGACTTCAACTGGCTGAAGGGTCGTCACAACTTCCAGTTCGGCGGCAGCTATCGGCGATACACCAACGATCGCCTGAGCTATGACAACTCCTACTTTGGCGCAACCAGCAATGCCTCGTGGCTCTCGGCCAGCGGCCAGATTCTGAGTGCTCCCTTCACCACCGGTGCCGACAACGCGGCAATCGCACCGGGAAGCCGTACTGCATTCAATGACGCTGTTTCCATGGTGTTCGGACTTGTCACCCAGGTAAACTCACGCTACAACTACCTTCCCCAGAACGGACAGATCAACGTGCTTGGCAGAGGGGCGCCGAATCCCCGCAAGTTCATCGGAGAAGAAAGCGAGATTTACTTCCAGGATACCTGGAAAGTAAACAGACAGCTTACCGTCACCGGTGGCATTCGGTACATGTACTGGCCAGCTGTGTACGAGGCGAATAACGTTCAGACCAGCCCAAGTATCAGGCTAAGTGAATGGTTTGACCGGCGCGTCGCTAATGCAGATGCAGGCGTGGGAGGTCAGACGGGTTTGCAGCCCATTTCTTTTAACCTCGCATCGGCACAGGGCGGACGACCGCTTTACGACAATATGCACAACTGGTCGCCTCGCCTTGCTCTTGCCTATTCGCCGGAAGGCACAAGTGGTCTGGGTAAGTTCTTCTTTGGC
>JACMLA010000361.1 GCA_014379815.1 Bryobacteraceae bacterium
GAAGCGAAGTAGTCATCACGGCTGCCGCTGCACACTGCAAAGCCCTGCAGTTTAGCGAAAGCGATTTGCTTCAGGCTGCAGGGAAACTGCTTGGCAACGGAACCCGTGTTCGCCTTGTGCAGGGCATCGGAAACGGAGGTCCAGTCCGGCATAGCCCCCACGCCAATGTTTCCAGCGCATCCACTGACGCCGCGCAGGAAACCGAAGTCGTGCGGCGCGCGATGGCTGATCCTGCTGTTCAGAGTTTCCGTGAAGCCTTCCCAGGTGCCGAGATCCGGCAAGTTCGCAATTTGAAGGAGTAGAGGAGAGCAATGAAAGTACCCGGCAACATGCAGGCCATGATGAAGCAGGCCCAGCAGATGCAGCAGAAATTACAGGAAGAGATCGAGGCAATCCGCGTCGAAGCCAGTGCCGGCGGCGGCATGGTGACCGTCAAAATGGACGGCCAGAAGCGCTGCCTCGGTGTCACGATTGACCCGGAAGCCGCAGGGGACGCCGAGATGCTCCAGGACATGGTAATGGCCGCATTCAACGAAGCCCACAGTAAAGTCGAAGCACAGTCGCAGAGCAAAATGGGCGGAATGCTCGGGGGCCTTGGACTACCTCCGGGTTTGTTGTAACCGGTAATGCCCGATTTCGCCGAACCTCTGGCGCGCCTGATTCAGGAAGTAAAGCGTCTCCCCGGCATCGGCCAGAAGTCCGCGCAACGGATTGCGTTCCACCTGCTTCGCGCCGATCGCGAGGTCATCGACC
This sequence comes from Bryobacteraceae bacterium, assembly GCA_014379815.1. Next base: position 754 of record JACMLA010000361.1, read on the forward strand.
GTCTGATACAGGCAATGCAGGACGTCAAAGACAAGATCGGTCTGTGTGCAATCTGCAACAACATCAGCGATGCCGAGCTTTGCCTGTATTGCCGCGACGCCTCCCGCGACCAGACTGTTATGTGCATTGTGGAAGAACCACACAACATACTGCCGATCGAAACAACCCGGCAGTTCTCAGGCATCTATCACGTACTGCACGGCTCCATCTCACCTCTGCGTGGAATCGGCCCCGAACAACTCCGGATTCGCAGTCTGCTGAAGCGTCTGGAGGACAGCGGCGTAAGCGAAATCATCATCGCGACCAACCCTACTGTGGAAGGGGAGGCGACTTCCGGCTATCTGTCACGCCTGTTGAAACCTCTGGGAGTGAAAGTGACTCGCATTGCCATGGGTATCCCGGTCGGAAGCGATCTGGAATTCGCGGATGAAGTCACCATGATGAAGTCCCTCGAAAACAGGAGGGAGTTGTGAACACGCGGGCGATCATCCAGTGGTTGTGGATCCCGGTCATGCTGGTCCTTGCCTACACCGGCTGGACCTTCTGGCGCCGCCAGGCGGCAACCGCCGACGCCGAAGCCAGTGTCGAGCAAAAGCGTGCCAGTCAGGATCGGCAGATTCTGGACAAACTCGGGGGGTCGGATCTCAAGATCCTGATGTTCTACCCAAACCCGGCTCAAGTCAAATCAGGGCAACCAGGCCTGCTCTGCTACGGAGTGTCGAACGCAACCAGCGTACGCATTGAGCCAGGCATTCCCACTGCGAGTCCCTCACTAAGCCGTTGCCTGGAAATCCGTCCTGTGAAGGACACCTCATATACAATTCACGCCAGCGACAAGAGCGGTCGCGAAGTCACGCAAACCGTCGAAGTTCAGGTCGGGCGCTGACCTAATGTCTGTTTCTCCGGAGGCGAAGCGCGAGCAGAGCGCTCCCGACGATCGCGAGACTTCCAGGTTCCGGAACCGGCGCCGCGATGAGAACTGACTCGCCGCCTGTTAGGACTCGGGAATCGGGAATCAAAGTCCCGTTTGAGTCGAGACCCTGGATGCTCTGGAGGGCTACATTTACGTCCCACCGAATACTGCACGTATCACTAGCGGTGCGTCTGGCGGAACTGGCTTGATCGCACAATGCCCGGGATACAACCTAGGACGATATTGCACCAAATCCGGCCCCGAGTAGGGTTGGACAAAAAAGACTGAGAAAGCAAAAGGCCCTTCGGAGGAGAAGGTGCCGGTGCCCAGTGTACGATCGCTGGTCTCCTTCCACTCCGTAATCAACCGAAGATCCAGCAAGGTACTCTTTGTCCTCGTTCGTGAGATCAGGGCCGTCCACCATTGCGAGATCGCCGGTGACGATTGAGCTTGCCGTGGCAATCAGGAAGAGCTGTTCCGAGAGGCCAGCGGCTTGCCGGAAAAGGAACATTCGCGGAAAGCTGCGATGCTGCCAGTGAGCTTCTGGAGGAGCGGTGCCTGTCGAGACTGGTTCGTATAGTTGCAACGTACAGGTTGCCGACACGGACGAACCGTCTGAGCAGTTTGCCTTGCCGGACCCGGCTAATGCTTCGGCACTGGTGTTATAGGCGCACCGTCACTCACACCCGTAAACAGGGCCAGCCAAAAAAGAGCCAGGGCATTCAGCTTCATGCCACGGAGTCCGGGTGGACTCAGGTCCGTTCTCAAACCGCGACGAGCGCTCCCAAATACTCTTTGCGAAAAGCCGGCTGAGGTCTGCCAAACAACCATCCCTGCATCAAAGTCACGCCGCATGATTGCAGGCGCTCCATTTGCTCGACTGTTTCTATACCTTCCGCAATCACCCTGCAGTGCAGCCGCTCCCCGAGTGCGAGCATGGCTTCCAGTTCCCGTCTGGACGACTCCACGGTCGCAGCGGACGTCAATGACTTGTCCAATTTGATGAAGTCAGGTCGGAAGGCATGGACCATCTCGGATGTGTTCGATCCGGTTCCACAGTCATCCAGCGCAAATCCAAAGCCTCGCCGCCTGTAAAAATCGCGGATCCGAAGCAACTGCGGAATGCTCGCAACTTCTTCGGATTCCACAACCTCGAAAGTGACTTGTTCAGGGTGCATTCCTGCCAATTCCATCGCTGCCATCGTAGTTTTCAAACAATGGTTTGGGTCGTAGATCGAGGAGGGCATAAAGTTGATAAACACCCTCTGGTCAGGGATGGTCCGTCTGGTGGCCGCGGTTCGTATCGCTTTCTGGCGACAGTAGGAATCAAATGCGTGAATTCGTTTCCTGTGGACCGCTTCCGCAACAATTTCTCCCCCGTTACGGCCGGGTAAACGGACGAGAGCTTCGTGAGCAAAGATAGTCTCAGAAGAAACATCCACAATAGGCTGGAAGTGAAAATCGAACGTATCAGCCGAAAGGGCATCGTCCAGCCACGGGTCGAACTCCGGGCTTACCGAAGAACCACAGGCCGAATGCAGTTTACATAGAGAGCAACTGTCCATCTGCAGAGTGGATCGGCAAATTGGACGACAAGCAATAGAGGAAATTCATCCCACAGAGCGCTGGCTCTATCTGCCTGAAATAAGTCCGCGACGAGCAACAAGGGCAAGAAGGCCCATGCCTGCGAAGAGCAGACTACCTGGTTCCGGAACCGTTGCCGAATCACCTGGAACTTGCTCTCCTCCGATAAGAACTCGGGAGTCGCTAAAGAGTGTTCCGGCAGAATCGAAAACCTGAACACTGGAGAGAGCGATGTTGATGTTCCACCGAATCGTGCAAACATCATCAACAGTCCGGGAACCGGCGGGAGCCTGCCCGCACCTTGTAGTCGCGGCAAATGAACGTTCATACGGAAGTGGGTCCAGACTGGTGTAAGGCTGGACAGAGAACATCGAAAATGCGAACGGACCTTCAGATGAAAACGTTTCCGTGCCGAAAGTCACAGTCTCGTCCTCCGTCCAGGCGGTTCTTGCCCAAAAGGAGA
>JACMLA010000044.1 GCA_014379815.1 Bryobacteraceae bacterium
GAGGCCAGCGTTACGACACTGGCGGATGCTACTTTTCCGATAAAGTTACGACGGGAATCCATCTCACAGCTCCGTTTCAAAACTTCGTGCATAACATCCCGCAAAACGGATCTTGTTCCGGCATTGGTGGCGGGCTGTCACTCGCCTACATTGATGGCCGGTACGGCCCTTTGCGACCTGACTCTAAGTCTATAACGTTGCTGTGCGTTAAATTGGAGGTTCCATGGACATCGTCCGTCCTGCGTCACCCGAAGAACTCTCGGCATGCCTGCGAAAAGCGGCGGAAGCGGGCCAGCGTATACGCCTCGGCGGAGCCTTCTCAAAGGACGGGATGGCGGGACCGTGCGTCGCGGAAGGGCTTTGCATTTCGACTACCGGCCTTTCGAGGGTCCTGCAATACGAACCCAAAGACCTCACGATTCAGGTCCAGGCCGGAATGCGCTGGGCGGACCTGAAAGCATTGCTGGCGAGTAATGGGCAGATGATACCGCTGGACCCGCCATTCGGGGATCGGGCGACGGTGGGAGGAGTCGCAGCGTCTAACAGCAGCGGCCCGAGGCGAAGGCTGTTCGGAACCGCACGGGATCTGGTGATCGGCATGACGTTTGCCACCCTCGAAGGAAAACTCGTGAGTTCCGGGGGCATGGTTGTTAAAAACGTTGCGGGTCTGGATATCTCGAAGCTCATGATTGGTTCCTTCGGAACACTGGCTGCGATGACGTCAGTGAACTTTCGCCTGACGCCCACTCCGACCGCGTGGCGAACTTTCGTGCTTCGATTCGACGATCCCGATAGCCTGATGGCAGCCCGTAACACGGTGCTCGGGAGTGTTCTCTTGCCGGCGACAATCGATGCACTGAACCCGGCGGGCTCGGACCGGGTCGGTCTCAGAGGATACTGCCTGCTGCTCGAGGCGGGAGGTCACCCAGCGGTTCTCGATCGCTATGAAAGGGAGTTGGCGAACGCAGCGGTCCTCAGGCAAGATGATGCGGACCGGCTTTGGACAGCCGTTCGCGAGTTCGTACCCCGTTTCCTGGCAGAGTTCCCGGGCGGCGCGGTGTTGCGGCACTCGACTACGCTCAGCGGCATTGCGGACCTGCTGCGAAAGCAGACGGAGCCGGCGCTGTCGCGAGCCGGAAACGGCGTGACCTGGGTGTGTATCGAAGATGCGGCCAATGCGAGAGCTACGAAGGGATCGGTGGTCGAGTGGGCCCCGGAACCGGTCAAGCGATCTATGGATCTGTGGCCTGATGCGGGCTCCGGATTTGGCGTGATGAAGAAGGTGAAAATGATGTTCGACCCAAAAGAGCTATTGAATCCGGGGAGGTTATATGGCCGCCTCTGACGTCACAGCGCTGCAGGAGGCGGACAAACCGCGTCAGGTGGACCTCGACCGCTGCGTGCACTGTGGCCTCTGCCTGAATGCCTGCCCCACGTATCGTGAGCTGGGCGTCGAAATGGATTCGCCGCGCGGACGAATCTATCAGATGGTGCAGGTTTCAGAAGGCAAAGCTGCCATCAATCCCGATTACGTTGAGCACATCGAATTATGTCTGGCCTGCCGTGCGTGCGAGACAGCTTGCCCGTCGGGCGTGCCGTATGGTCGTTTGGTTGAGGCGGCGCGTGCCGAGATCGAGGCGCACATTGAGCGGCCGTGGATGGATCGGCTGTTGAGAGATGTCGTGTTCAGGCGGATTCTTCCTTCGCGAACTGCGCTGCGACTGCTGGGCGCTGCTCTCTATGCTTATCGGTCCGTTGGCATGCAGTCGCTGGTCCGGGGTTCGGGTTTATTGAAGCTGATGGGGCATGTGGGGCGAGTGGAGGAAC
>JACMLA010000362.1 GCA_014379815.1 Bryobacteraceae bacterium
GGCTGTATGTCAAGACCACTGTCGCTCATCTTGCACTAAGTTTAATCTCTCCTTAGTACCGTTACAAGTGCGGTAAGTATCGAGAGACCTTAGAAATACGACTGAATTGCCGAAGGCTTCCGCCTGAAAGTACCTGGTCGAAACAGAATGAGCGGGCGGGGCGGGTTTGGGAATGGTTTGGCTGCGTGAGGGGATCCCTGCGGGAAGGTAGGAATCGGCCAGCAGGCGGGAGTCGCGGGTGGACGCCAGATCCGACTCACGCTTCGAATACCACGTCGGCGTTGCGAGGCTCCGAATTACACCATATGCGGGAACTGCTGGCGGGAACTGCGAAAACTAAAATACGGATATCCGAAGCGGCTGCTGGTTTACGGTAACCGCTTCGGGATTTGTGCTTCTTTCAATTGCCCGGAACCTACTCGCCCGAAGCTTTCTTCTTCAGGTTCTTGCTTCCCGGAGGCCGCCCACGGCGCTTGGGCGCTTCGGAACTGCTATCGCTTCCCGAGGTCTTTTTGGCCGACAGCCACCCCGGAGGGCGTCCCCGCCGCTTGCCGCCTCCAATCGCAAGTTGCTGCAGAACCGCGATTGCGCTGTCGATCTGGTCACGCTGTAGTCTAAGCTCAGCGAGCATATTTTGAACGTCCATGTGTTCCCTATAATAACGGGAAATTTTCCGTTGTGGAAAAATGTTTCATTCCGGAGGCAAAGTGACAATCGTAAGCCAAAAATTTTCGATGGAACGGACAACATTCAGGAACTCATCCAGATCGACAGGCTTTGTGATGTAGCAGTTCGCATTCAGGTTATACGCTTTATAAATATCCTGCTCCGCTTTCGATGTAGTCATTATGATGACGGGGATACGCTTGAGATCCTCATCGGCCTTTATCTCTTCGAGAACTTCCCGTCCATTTTTTCTGGGAAGGTTCAGATCGAGCAGAATAAGGTCTGGCCGCGTCTTCCCCGAAAACGGGCCTTTGCGCTTTAGCAGCTCGATAGCCTCGACCCCGTCGGAAGCAACGGTCAGGTTGACCGTGACTTTGCCGTCTTTCAGAGCTTCCTGCGTCAGCCGCACGTCGCCCGGATTATCTTCGACCAGCAGAACCTCAACAGGCCGGCTTTGCCGTTTGACCATGGGGCTCCATAACTTCGGTACAGCACGCAGGTTGCCACGTGAGATGCGTTTTACTGAACAGGAGTTGGGCAGGTGGATGGCCGCCGGGCGGTTCGTAGTAATTGCTTACCGGCTGGCGAAAAGCAGAAGATTCTACTTACTTCGAAGCCTGTTGCGGGCGGATTCATCCGGGAGGAACGAGAACGCGATAGGAAGATCCGAAATAAAGGAGCGGTTCGCCGGGCCTGCACTGCGCCGCTATCACTTCGGCGAACAGTACGGCGTGGTCACCCGCTTCGACCACCTGACTGACACAGCACTCCATGTGGGCCAGACTGCCCGGAAGCATGGGCACGCCGGTCTGCGGTCCTGGAAGCCAGTCGACCGACTCGAACCGGTCGCCCGTGAAATCCGCAAAACGCCGTGACAAGTGCTGCTGGTCCGCAGCCAGCACGTTTAGGCCGAACCAGCAGCTGGCCCGGAAGTGCGTAAGCAGACTACAACGGTAATCGATGCAGATGAGCACCAAAGGCGGGTTGCAGGAGACGGAGGTGAAGGAGTTGATGGTGAGACCGTGAGGCTGCCCGTTACTGCCTGTGACCGTTGCGATGGCAATTCCGGTGGCAAATTGCGCACAAACCCGTCTCAGCATTTCCGCCCCGACAACGGCGGTTCCGTGATTTGGTTCGGGAAGGGTTCTTGACACCGTCGTAACCTCAATCCTATCATGGGGTTGGTGTTAACCAGACGAGCCTTTCCAGGTCTGGCGGGAGGCAACCGTGATAAAGCTGGACATTGTAAACGAAGTGGTTTCACGAACCGGAATCACCAAGACCAAAGCAGAGATGGCTGTTGAGACCGTTTTCGACAGCATGAAGCGTGCTCTTGCCAATGGCGAGCGAATCGAGCTCCGGGGATTTGGAATCTTCAACGTGCGGCCCCGGAAGACTGGCATTGGCCGGAACCCGCGGACCGGAGCCGAGGTACCCATCCCTCCGGGGAAGGCCGTGAGATTTAAGCCTGGCAAAGAACTTCAGTCGCTACAGTAGCCGGTAACTTTTGTCTGTGAACCTGGGCTCCGCAGAGCCTGACTCATTTTCGGATTTCGTCTACCCGCGGGCAAGACAACGGTACTGGCTGCATATTGTGCTCCTGGTGAGCGCCCTTGCTACCACCACATGGGCGGGAGCGGCATTTGCGTGGGGCTTCAACCAAAACTTACCTCTTGCGATCGACTACTTCGTCCCGGGACTAAGCCCGCAGTTTCCTATTTTGGCGGGGCTGCCTTATTCGATTACGCTGCTCATCATTCTTCTGGCGCACGAGTTCGGCCATTACTTTGCCTGCCGTTTTTATGGGATCGACGCAAGCTTGCCCTATTTTCTCCCGATGCCGACCGTTATCGGTACCTTCGGCGCGTTTATCCGAATCCGTTCGGCCATCCCGTCACGCAAACAATTGTTCGACGTCGGCGTTGCGGGCCCTCTGGCGGGGTTCGCATTTGTCGTACCCGCTCTGGCAATCGGTCTTGCGTATTCGAAGGTGATTCCAGGGATTGCGGTGTCGGGCGACCTGATTTTCGGGACCCCTCTGATATTGCGGGGCCTCGAAGCAATCATTTTTCCCGGTATTCCCTCTTCCGATATTTACCTGCATCCCGTTGCCAGAGCCGCCTGGGTGGGATTGCTGGCAACCGCCCTGAATCTGATGCCGATAGGACAGCTTGACGGAGGTCATCTGGTATACGCGCTGGTTGGCCGATGGCACAAACGGCTGACACTATTCTTCATTGTCTGCCTGATTCCGATGGGATTTCTATTCTCATGGACGTGGCTTTTCTGGGCCGCGGTGCTGGCATTCGTAGCCCGCAGGCATCCGAAGATTTATGATGAGTCACCTGTGGGATGGAATCGGACGAAGCTCGCCATTCTCGCATTTACAATTTTTCTGCTCTCGTTTTCCCTAACACCGATCTCGTGACGCCTTTCTCCTGACACGATGAACATCACCGCCACCATCATCACGTACAACGAGGAGCGGAACATCGCGCGCGCCATGGAGAGCCTGCGCTGTTGCGACGAGATCGTGGTTGTGGACAGCGGATCGACAGACCGCACCGCCCAGATTGCCGAAAAGCTCGGCGCCCGCGTTATCGAATATCCCTGGGGCGGGTATGCGCGTCAGAAAAACTATGCCGCCGAATGCGCCACTAACGACTGGATCCTGTCCATCGATGCGGACGAGGCGCTGAGCGAGGCGCTGGAAGGCGAAATCTGGCAGGTGAAAAAAAAGGGGCCGGTGTACGATGCGTACACGATGCCCCGGCTGGCGCAATATCTGGGCCGCTGGATTCTGCACTCGGGCTGGTATCCCGACCGGAAGGTCCGTCTGTACAATCGCACACGCGCACGCTGGACAGGTGACTTCGTGCACGAGTCGGTGGTGGTTTCAGGTCGAACTGGCCATCTGGAATCGGACCTGCTTCACTTCACGTGCGAATCCCTTTCCGAGCACCTGCGAACA
>JACMLA010000045.1 GCA_014379815.1 Bryobacteraceae bacterium
GGCGTCAACTGCCGCAAGAACATCACAGATTTCACCCTTGAAGAATGGCGATCCGTTATCGACACGAATCTGACGGCTGTTTTTCTGATGTGTCGCTCTTTCGTACCTCACATGAAAGGCACCGGTTATGGCCGGATCCTGAACATGACGTCCATCATGAGTCACATCTCTCTGCCAGGCCGTGCTGCCTACTCTTCCAGCAAAGCCGGGCTGATGGGGCTAACCCGCGCGGTAGCCCTTGAGCTGGCTAGCGAAGGAATCACCGTTGTGGGCATTAGCCCCGGTCCTTTTGCAACTGAGATGAACTTGCCCCTGCTTGAGAATCCGGAATTGAATGCCCAGTTTGTCTCTAAGATTCCCGTGGGTCGGTGGGGCAAGGTGGAAGACATCGGGACGCTAGCCGTTTTCCTTTGCTCCGATGCCGCGAGCTTCATCACTGGGACGGACATCCTGATAGACGGCGGCTGGTGTGCTCAGTAGGCGGGCTGTACTTTCCGCTTCACTGGGTGCGTTTGCGGCCGGGTGCGCAGGTCAGCGGCGGAAGCGTATCGCCGTAATTCCAAAGTCTACCTCTTCGGTTTTCTGGGTCGCTGTGCATGAAGGCGCCGACGATGCGGGCCGCGAGTTTCAGGTGGATGTCCTGTGGAATGGAGCTCCGGCCGAGACTGACTACACGCGCCAGATTCAGATCGTAGAGTCGATGGTGGCGCAGCGCGTCGATGGTATCGCAATCGCGGCGGCCCAGAGACAGGCTCTTGTTTCCTCTGTGGAGCGTGCGATTCGTGCCGGGATTCCCGTGACTGTATTCGATTCGGGTCTGGACATCGAAGACTATTCCAGCTACATCGCCACCGACAATCTGGAAGCCGGTCGTCTGGCTGCCCGGACTCTGGCGAAACTGATGGGATCCAGGGGATCTGTAGGTCTGGTGATGCACGCTCCGGGAAGCGCCTCCACGATGGACCGGGAGACAGGCTTCCGGGAAGTTTTACAGAAGGATTTTCCTGGTATTTCGATCGTTGGGGAACAGTTCGGCATGGCGGATTCTGCGAAATCCAGGGCTGCGGCGGAAAACATCCTGACCGCGCATCCAGAGCTTCGCGGAATGTTCGCTTCTTCTGAACCCAGTTCGCTTGGAGCCGCTCTGGCGGTTAACTCCCGCAGTCTTGCAGACAAGCTTGCGCTCGTTGGCTTCGACTCCAGCGAGGGTTTAATCGATGACCTACGAAGTGGTTCCATCGATGCTCTGGTGGTACAGGATCCGCGCAAGATGGGTTACGAGGCAGTGCATAGCCTCGTTCAGAAGCTGAGTGGCCAAGCACCGCCTAAACGGCTGGACCTGCCTGCCATTGTTGTCGCTAGAGCCGACCTCGAGAAGGCAGACGTGAAAAAGCTGCTTGGTATCCGATCCTAAGTTTTTTTGATCTGCCTGTCGAATCGCAGCACCCTCATTCGACATAGGGTTGAAGGAGAGACTTCAACTATGAAACACGCAATTCTGATTTACGAGAACGAGACGGACTTCCGGTCGCGAACCGACGCGAATCACGAGTCGTACTGGGCCGGCTGGAATGCCTACATGAAGGCGCTAAACGAGGCGGGTGTGCTTACCGGAGGTCAGCCGCTGCATGGGGGCGACAAGGGTACGACCGTCAAGGTTCGCAATGGGAGCCGCCAGGTCCATGACGGTCCCTATTCCGACACCAAAGAACAACTGGGAGGCTTTCTGATCCTCGAGGTTCCTTCTATCGATGAAGCGCTACAGTGGGCCGAGCGCTGCCCCGCGGCCGTGTCAGGAGCAGTAGAGGTCCGGCCCGTACTCGACATGTCCAGTGGTGGTTGAGGCTGCAAGGGCGGCGGAGCACGTCGCCCGCACCTCTTATGGCCGGTTGGTTGCGTTCCTTGCAACCCGCACCCGCGATATTTCCTCTGCGGAGGACGCGCTTTCTGAGGCATTCTGCGCGGCGCTGGAAACTTGGCCTCGCACAGGCATTCCGTCTCAGCCCGAAGCATGGCTTCTGACCGCAGCACGCCGCCGCCTCATCGACGACTCCCGAAGACGTCGTGTTCATGAGAGTGCGACCAATGCTCTCCAGTTGGTTTCCAACAGAGCTGTTCCCAATACCGATACGCTGCCCGGTACAGCGGACCTGATCTCCGACGATCGTTTGCGATTGCTTTTTGCGTGTGCGCATCCCGCGATCGAGCCTGGGATGCACGCCCCTTTGATGCTTCAAACCGTTCTGGGACTGGATGCAGGCAGAATCGCATCTGCGTTCCTTACGGCTCCTGCAACTATGTCCCAGCGTCTTGTCAGGGTGAAGGCTAAGATCCGGGATGCTGGTATCCCCTTTGAGATCCCGGATCACTCAGTGCTCAGCGACCGGCTCGCCAGTGTTCTTGACGCTATTTACGCGGCTTACACCAGCGGCTGGGATGAAGCGAGTACCCTGGACGGCAGGGGTAAGGAACTGGCGGACGAGGCACTCTATCTGGCACGTCTTGTCGTCGCTTTGCTGCCGGAAGAGCCGGAAGCCCGGGGCTTGCTGGCTCTCATCTTGTTCTGTGAATCCCGCCGTGACGCGCGCAGATCTCAGGATGGCAGTTACGTCCCACTTACTCTTCAGGACACATCGCAGTGGTCTAAAGTTTTGCTCGCGGAGGCCGAGCAGCAATTGACTATCGCATTTTCCCGCGGTGTCGCCGGGCGATTTCAGACCGAGGCAGCCATACAGGCGATCCACGCAGCCAAACGACTCACAGGTAGTACCAACTGGAATCGGATCGTTGTGTTGTATCGTGCCCTGACTGGACTCACTGGGACCGTGGGCGCGTACGTAGGTTTAGCAGCGGCACTTTCTGAAGCAGGAGATCCAACGCAGGCAATTCACGTACTGGATCA
>JACMLA010000363.1 GCA_014379815.1 Bryobacteraceae bacterium
AGAGAATCAGGATCTTGTGGAATGGGATCCATACACATTCTCGATCCTCACCGAAATCTCCGGTACGGTCCACTTTAAGGACATGGTGGAAGGCGTGACCGTGCAGGAACAGGTCGACGAAATCTCGGGCAACATGCAGCTGGTTGTCGTCGATTCTGTCGACGAGAAGAAATTGCCTGCAGTGGAGATCGTGCCGGAAGGTGGGACGCGCCGCGATGCCAAGCGCTACCTCATGCCGACCCACGCTCACTTAATGGTGCGCGAAGGCGATGTAATTCACGCCGGAGACGTGGTTGCTAAAATCCCACGAGCCACCACGAAGACCAAGGACATCACCGGCGGTCTGCCCCGGGTTGTCGAACTGTTCGAAGCCCGGAAGCCCCGCGAAACGGCCATCCTGACCGAGATCAGCGGTTCGGTGAAGTTCGGCGAAATTGCCAAGGGACATCGTAAGGTCTACATCGTCTCCGATGATGGCGACCAGCGCGAATACCAGATTCCCCGCGGCGTCCACATCAACGTTCAGGAAGCTGAGAGGGTGAAGGCGGGCGATCCTCTGATGGACGGACCGCGTAATCCGCACGACATCCTGCACGTGCTTGGCGAACACGAACTGCAGAAGTACATGGTGAACGAAATTCAGGAAGTTTACCGTCTGCAGGGCGTGAACATCAACGACAAGCACCTCGAAGTCATTTGTCGTCAGATGATGCGCTGGATCAAGATCGACGATATCGGCGACACCGAATTCCTTCCTGAGGAGATCGTCGACAAGTTCAAGTTCCGCGAAGAGAACGACCGGGTGATCAACGCGGGTGGCCATCCTGCTTCCGGTAAGCCTACGTTGCTCGGCATCACGAAAGCGTCTCTCTCGACCGAGTCGTTTATCTCGGCGGCATCCTTCCAGGAAACCACGCGAGTACTCACCGAAGCTGCGATCAACGGCAAGGTAGACTACCTGCGGGGTCTCAAGGAAAACGTCATCATGGGCCGCCTGATTCCTGCGGGCACCGGTATGAATTACTACCGTGGCATCAAGATTCAGGGCGAGGATGTGGAAGAGGAGACGCTGGTGGACACGGACGTTTCAATCGAAGCCGGGATTCCCGGTTACGACGAAGACGCCCGGGTGCAATATGCCGGTGGACTCTCCGAGGGCACTCCCGAAGAGCTCAGCGAATAAACAAAGCATCAGCAAGACAGTAAGGGCTGGGGAGCAATCCCTGGCCCTTTTTGGTTTACCGCACCCGCCAACGGACTTTCGTCACGTCCTGAGTCGGGTTTGCTGCATCTGCTAACCTGTGCCTGTTGACCCTCATCCTGTGAAGATCTAATGGAGACATCCTGTCTGCGCCACACGGATCTTCCCCAAACATCCGCTCTCTTTAAGGACTTCCTCTATCACTACCATCGCGTCGAGCGGTTCTACACCACCGCGCCTGCAACTGGTTATCCAGAGGAGAGACGGGCTGCGATGGTGGATGCTCTTCGGGCGCAGAATTCCAACCAAAGTGCCTTGGATGTGCTGGCAAAACCCGGCACTGTAACCGTCGTTACAGGACAACAGGTTGGTTTGTTCTCCGGTCCGGCATACACCATTTACAAAGCTCTGACTGCAGCAAGGATTGCCAGCGATCTGACTTCCCGGGGGAAAACAGCAGTCCCCGTGTTTTGGCTCGCCACCGAAGACCACGACTGGGCAGAAGTGAACCACGCGTGGGTGTTCGACAAATCACACAAGCCCAGGAAGCTTGTGGCTGAGCCTGACCGCCACGGAGGTATACCTGTTGGGAACATTCGTCCGGTCCGGTGGCCACTGGAAGAACTCCGCCAGGCCATCGGCGATCTTCCGTTTGGCCCCGAGACGCTGCAACTGGTGACCGAAACACATCAGGAAGGTCGCAGCATGGGGGAAGCTTTCCGGGCGCTGCTGGAGCGGCTGCTCAAACCGCTTGGGTTTCTGTTTCTGGACCCCCTGCATCCGGGCGTGCGGCAGCTTGCGGCACCTATCCTCCGTAAAGCGGTGGCACTTGGGCCTGAATTGAATCACTTGCTTCTGGAGCGGAACCGCGAACTGGAGCATGCCGGCTACCACGCGCAGGTGCATGTCGACGCGCGAACCTCCTTGTTCTTCTTTCTGCAACACGGCAAGCGGATCCCTCTGCGGGAACTGAAGCTGTCCACCGGGGAACTCGCGGATCAGGCGGAGCATCTGTCACCCAATGCACTGCTCAGACCAGTTGTGCAGGACTACATGCTTCCGACCGCCGCATACGTGGGTGGCCCCGCGGAAATCGCCTATTTTGCACAGTCTCAGGTGCTCTATGACCGGCTGCTGGGACACATGCCGCGGCTGGTCTCCCGCAATGGATTTACTCTGATCGATTCGCGCTCGGCCAAGTTACTGGATCGTTACAAACTGGCACTGCCCGACTTTTTTCAGGGCGAAGAATCTCTTCGCGAACGGCTGGCCCAGTCGCTCGTTCCCGCCGGTCTCCAGGAGGAGTTTGCCACGGCTACCTCGAACACAGCACACACTCTCGAGCTCTTACGCGACAAGTTACTAGGCTTCGATCCCACACTCGCGGCGGCGCTTGTGAAGAGCCGTGACAAAGTACTGCATCAGTTCCGCAAGAGTCAGGGCAAGGTTGCGCGCACGATTCTGCGAAGAAACGAGCAGGCGGGTTCGGAAGCACTCTGGCTGTATCACGCGCTATATCCGGAAAAGCACCTGCAGGAGCGGTTCTACAGCATCGTGCCGTTCCTTGCCCAGCATGGTCTGGACCTGGTAGACCAGCTCGGCGAGCATGTCCATGTGGATTGTCCTGACCATATGTTGCTGCCAATATAGAGTGCATGTCCGTCAATCACGTCAAATCCGCTCTCCGCGAGGGCAAAGTTCAGCTTGGCTGCGCCTTCGCCCAGCTGCGATCTCCCGAGATTCCCCGCATTCTGAAAGCTGCCGGCTTTCATTGGGCTTTTGTCGACATGGAGCACGGCAACTTTGATCTCGAGACCGTGCAGGATATCTGCCGCGTAGCGAATCTGATTGGCTTCTGCCCTGTTGTCCGGGTTCCCGATCTGCAGTACCACCTTGTCGCGCGTGCTCTGGACGTTGGGGCAGGCGGCATCTTATTTCCCCGCGTAGAGTCTCCAGAGCTTCTGGAAAAGGCGATCAGCTGGGTCCGTTTCCCTCCGGAGGGTCAGCGCGGCTTTGGTCTGACAACGTCTGCTGTGAATTACGAAGCGATGAGCATGCCGGACCTTGCGGCGCACGTCAACCGGAATACGCTGATCGTGACGCAGATCGAGACGCAGCGAGGGATAGACGCCCGCGACGAATTGCTGTCCATCTCCGGCCTCGATGCCCTGATGGTCGGACCTGCAGACCTGTCATTTTCGCTCGGTGTGCCCGGCGACTTTCAGCATTCGAAGATGGTTGACGCAATGGATCTGCTGGTCGAAACCTGCAATCGCCACCAGATCGCGCCAGGTACGCAGGCACGCACGCTTTCGCTCGCAAAGTTCTGGAAAGACCGAGGCATGCGCTTTCTCGGCTGCAGCAGCGAGACCGGAATGCTGCTGGAGCGAGCCACGGAAATCGCATCCGCGCTGCTATCATAAAAGCTCCAGCGGATTGTGCCGGAGTGGCGAAATGGCAGACGCAGCAGACTCAAAATCTGCCTACGCGGAAGCGTAGTGTGGGTTCAAGTCCCACCTCCGGCACCAATGAGAGCGGAAAACTTTACAGGAAAAAGCGGGCTACAATAGCCCGCTTTTTATTAGAGTTTACAACTGATTTGAAGCTTCTCGTCCTAAGCAGGTCGGTGGAAAACCAGTTCTATTGAACGCGCAAACGCAGCACGCGTCCTGTCAACTCCAGAACATAAAGCAAATTGGCAGAGGAGTCGTACGCCAGACTCACAGGCGCGCGAAGGTCTGCGGCCACTACCTGAGCTTCAGGAGTGTCAAAGCGAAGCAGGCGTCCGGGGGCGGCCGGCTGCGCGCTCTGATTCACACTAAATTCCAGTGCGAAAAACGAGGGTCTCGCTGAGCCAGAAGGCCCGACCGCAACATCTACGGCGGAGGTTAGTCCATTGATAAATGGCTCTGCGGTACGGGTGACAGGATTTACGGCGAGCACTCGGGCAAAGCCGGGATAGAACGGAAACCCCGAGAGAAAGCTAACGAGCACCTGATTCCCATACACTCGAACTCCGGTCGGCACGGCTTCAATTACCGGTGGTCCAACGTTACCGGGATTTGGGGACGGCGCGAATCGCATTAGTCGCTGCCATCTTCCCGTTGTGGTGTCGATGCTCACGAGTGCATTGACAGAGGCGTCAGTCGTATACAAAGTGTTTCCATCGGCTGTCAAGGCAAATCCCCATGGATTCGAAAACCGATACACGGTGTTAGCATCCGGCTCGGAAACAGGAAATCTCGCCAGGACACTGACCGTCAGGGTTCCGCCCGTGGCGTCTGCAATCTGTACGTCACCGCCGTCATGCAGAACTCTTTGGTGGGCCACGGTCATCTCAAACGGGCCGGCCAGCATATCGAGGTCCTGGTTCGCAACCACTTTGAGCACGGAAGCGAATAGCGGGGAAGAGGGCCCTTGCGGGTTATGCATCACAGTCCCGGGCCTCTCGGCGCGACGCTCTACGTCACCGCCCCCAAGCGCGACATAGAGGGTACGTTCCCGGATGGCCAGTGCCGTTGGACCGCTTCCACCGCCTGTCACCTCCACACCTGACGGGAGCTTGTCGAGCAGGGTACGACGAACGCCACCCGATGTCACCAGAGACAGCCGGCCGCTGTTTATGGCGGTGCTGCTCTCCGAAATCAACAGGTTTCCTGCAGGCGTAAGTACCATTTTCTGCGGGCCCTGCAAGCCCGTCGCAATAACCTCAAGTTGAGCCCATGCTACTGCGGAGAACAACAGTACGCCGAGGACTGGTTTTAGATTCATCAAGTTAGTGTATGCGCAAACCTGTATGACGAGCAACACTGAGACGATTCAATAACACAATTACAGAAGAGCCTGATAGACCAGCTGCAGGTAATCAGGTAGAATCAGACCCATGCGCCACGTCCGTTGCGCCCTCGCATTTGTGTCTCTGACCGTGGGCCTTCCAGCAATCTTTGCTGAGAAGCCAGACTTCGTTACTGAGGTCCAGCCAATTCTTGAAAAGTCTTGTCACAGCTGCCATGGGCCAAAGCTGCAGCTGGGCAACCTGCGTCTGGACTCAAAACAGGTCGCAGGCAAGACAATCGTTGCCGGCAAAGCAGCCGACAGCGCGTTGTACCAGAGGGTCGCCGGACTAACCGATCAGCCCAGGATGCCGATGGGCGGCAAACTCTCTCCGGAGCAGATCACGATTCTGAAATCGTGGATCGACAGCGGTGCGGAGTGGCCCGATTCGGCGGGAGCGAAAGAGTCTGCGCTTAAGAAACACTGGGCATTTGTTTCACCCAGGCGGCCCGCCATTCCGCAGATACAGAATGCAAGGTGGGCGTACAACGACATTGACCGCTTCATCGCTGCCCGGCTGGAGAAAGAGGAGTTAAAGCCATCTCCAGAGGCGGACCGGACCACCCTTCTGCGCCGCCTGAGCCTCGATCTGGTAGGCCTGCCGCCAACCTGGGAAGAGGTGGAAGCGTTCGTAAAGGACACCAGCCCCAAAGCCTGGGAGAAGCAGGTCGATCGTCTCCTCGCTTCGCCACACTACGGCGAAAAATGGGCTCGCAACTGGCTGGACGTAGCTCGTTACGCGGACTCCGACGGCTACGAAAAGGACAAGTCCCGGCAGGTCTGGTTCTATCGCGACTGGGTCATTAACGCCATGAACCGGGACTTGTCGTATAAGCAGTTTCTGATCGAGCAGCTTGCGGGCGACCTTCTGCCGAATCCGACGCAGGACCAGCTGGTGGCAACCGGTTTCCTCCGCAACTCGATGATCAACGAAGAAGGCGGTATTGAACCGGAGCAGTTCCGCATGGAAGCCATGTTCGACCGCATGGATGCGATCGGCAAAGGCATGCTCGGCGTGACGATTCAATGCGCTCAGTGCCACAACCATAAGTACGATCCTCTAAGTCAGGAGGAGTACTACAAGCTTTTTGCTTTTCTGAACAACTCGCATGAAGCGAATATCCCGGTGTACACACCGGCCGAACAGATGAAGCGCTCGGAGATCGTACGCGGTACACGTGAGATCGAAGCAGACCTCCAGCATCGCTATCCCGACTGGGCTGTCAAAATGGCAGCCTGGGAGGAATCCTCCAGACCTTCCACTAAGTGGGTTGTTACCTCTCCTGAGGTTGACGATATCTCGACCGGCGGCCAGAAGTATGTGGCTATGAAGGATGGCGGCATCCTCGCTCAGGGCTACGCGCCCACCAAGCACACCGCCAAGCTATTCCTGAAGCCGGCAAACCGGACAGTCAGTGCGATTCAGCTCGAGTTACTAAACGAACCCAACTTGCCTCTTGGCGGTCCAGGACGCTCCATATACGGAACTTCCGCACTAACGGAAATCCGCGCCGAAATAGTGAAAGACAAGGAAGACACGAAAGGCGAAAAGGTCCACTTTGCCTCTGCGCTCGCCGATATCAACCCTGAAGAGACGCCTATCCCATCGATCTTCGAAGACAAGTCCGGAAAGCGTCGCGTAACCGGTCCGATCGCTTTTGCGATCGATGGAAACGACGATACAGCGTGGGGTATCGATGCCGGACCTGGCTTGCGCAACCAGCCCCGGAAAGCTGTCTTCTACCTGGACAAGCCAGTCGAAGTTCCAGAGGGCGGGCTGCTGGTGGTGTATCTGAAACAGAACCACGGCGGCTGGAATAGCGACGACAATCAGAGTTACAACCTTGGTCGCATACGCGTTTCCCTGACCAGTGACGAAAAGCCCGGGTTCGATCCCGTACCGATCCGGGTGCGGCAGATCCTTACCGACGTCCCGCGAGACAAGCGAACTGAAGGACAGACTCAGGCGATCTTTAGCTACTGGCGCACGACTGTTCCGGAATTCAAGGAAGCTAATGACAGCGTTGCTGCTCTGTGGCGGGGACATCCCGAAGGCTCCTCGCAACTGGTGCTCACAGAGAGGGCAGACACCCGGCCCACCGCCATCCTGGCGCGGGGAGATTTTCTTAAGCCCACTCGCGAGGTCAAGCCGGGCACGCCGTCGTTCCTGAACCCCATTCCAGCGGATGCTCCTGCTAACCGCCTGACGCTGGCCAACTGGATGGTCGACCGGAATGCGCCCACTACCGCCCGCTCTCTCGTCAACCGGGTTTGGCAGACGTATTTTGGAACAGGAATTGTCGGAACCAGTGAGGATCTCGGAACGCATGCCGAGACTCCCTCGCACCCCGAGCTTCTGGACTATCTCGCGACGGAGTTCATGGACAATGGCTGGAGTCTGAAGAAGCTGCACAAGCAGATCGTGCTGTCATCGACCTATCGGCAATCCTCAAATGTTAGTCCGGAGCTGCTTTCCAAAGACCCCTACAACCGGCTCTTAGCCAGAGGAGCACGTTTCCGTGTCGATGCCGAGATCGTGCGTGACATCACTCTCGCGGCATCAGGGCTGCTGAACACTAAAGTAGGCGGACCAAGCGTTTTCCCGCCTGCTCCCGAGTTTCTTTTCCAGGCCCCGGCAAGCTATGGTCCCAAGAACTGGTACACGGAAACGGG
>JACMLA010000364.1 GCA_014379815.1 Bryobacteraceae bacterium
GGCGGGTTTCCTTTCGTCTGTGCCGTTTGGGTTCGGTTTGGGCCATAGTTTCGATTCAACCGGCGTAGTATCAGGCGTGATTTTGAAAGCAAACGAGTTGGTTGGGGACGCCGAGGTATGCTGGACGCGAAAGGCCGAGAGAGAGAAGCCTGACACTGTTCCGTCTTGCGTCAAAACCGATTTCAAAGGTTTCTACGCAATTCAGCTTGCGGCAGGGTCTTACGACTCTACCATCTACAAAGACGGCGTTGCCCTGAGTAACAGCCAGGGAATAACAATTTCGGGAGGCTCGAACAGCCTTAAAAACTTCGTTATCGATAAGTCAGAAGTTCGTGAGCGATAGCTTGGTCGCTTCCTACGCTGGTACAAGGGACGGGCGTTTCTGAAAGGCCTCGAAATACCGGGCTGTATAGTGAAGTTAACCTACCTTGTCGGTCGAGCAGCTCTATAAGGAACTGGAATCCAAGTTCCTCGCCACGCGGCCAAACGATGATCCGGTACCTCTGCGCCAGGCGTTCGAGTACGCCGAACACCATCACAGGGGCCAGGTGCGCGATTCGGGCGAGCCTTATGTAGCTCATCCGCTGCAGGTAGCCCACATCCTGGCTGACATGCAGATGGACATGACCTGCCTGCAAACGGGTCTGCTGCACGACGTTGTGGAAGACACCTCGGCGGGACTGGACGAAGTTAAGAAACGCTTCGGTCCGGAGGTAGCCCGCTGTGTGGATGGCGTCACCAAGATCAGCAAACTAAACCTGCATTCGCGGGAGGCTCGCGAGGCGGAGAGCATGCGCAAGATGCTGCTCGCCATGGTGAGCGACATTCGCGTGATTCTGGTGAAGCTGGCGGACCGGCTGCACAACATGCGCACGCTGGGTGCAGTCTCGCGTGAGCGTCAGGAACGGATTGCCCAGGAGACGCTGGACATTTATTCCCCGATTGCGCACCGGCTGGGGATGGGCAAGATGCGGGGCGAACTGGAGGATCTGTCGTTCTCGTATCTTGAGCCTGAGGCCTATGCGGATGTAGCGGGTCAGATCGAGAACAAGCGACAGGCCAGCGAGGAAGTGCTGGAGAAGACCCGGGAGGATATTGAGCTGCGGTTGAGCCGGGAAGGCATTCCGGCACGCGTCGATGGCCGGCTGAAAAGGGCGTATTCGATCTACCAGAAGTTAAAGCGGCAGAAGATTCCAATCGACCAGGTGTATGACCTGATGGCGGTGCGAATCATCACAGATTCAGTGAAGAACTGCTACGCGGCGCTGGGGGTGATCCATAACGAGTGGCATCCGATTCCGGGCCGCATCAAAGACTTCATTGCGATCCCAAGGCCGAACCTGTACCAGTCTCTGCATACTTCGGTGATCGGCCCGGCTGGACTGGCTTTCGAGGTCCAGATCCGGACCGAGGAGATGCACCGGATAGCCGAAGAGGGCATTGCGGCGCACTGGAAATACAAAGAAGGCAGACGCGGCCTGACTGCGGATGACCAGAGGATTGCGTGGCTGCGTCAGCTGGTGGAGTGGCAGCAGGAGATGCACGATCCGGGCGAGTTTATGTCGACGTTGAAGGTCGACCTCTACCCGGAGGAAGTGTACAGCTTTACGCCGATGGGTAAGGTGATTGCGCTGCCCCGCGATTCGACGCCGATTGATTTTGCATACGCGATTCATAGCGACGTTGGGCACACCTGTGTCGGCGCCAAAGTGAACGGACGTATTGTTCCCCTGCGCTACAACCTGAAGAACGGCGACGTGATCGAGATCCTGACGCAACAGGGTCATACGCCGAGCAAAGACTGGCTAAACCTCGTTAATACGTCGCGCGCGCGGAACAAGATCAAGCACTTCATCAATCAGAGTGCACGCGAACGCGCGATCGAGATTGGGCAGAAATATTTGGAGAAGGAAGCTCGCCGCCTGGGAGTTTCGCTGGCGCGTGTTCTGAAGGCCGACTTCGAGAAGGTGTCCACCGAATACGGTTGCAGCAAGATCGAGGACTTGTACGCCTCGCTGGGATATGGCAAGTTTTCTCCGCGTCAGGTGCTGCAGAAACTGGCTCCGGACGTAGTGATGGAAAAAGAACCGGTGGTGGCGTCACAGGATGTGATCCGGCCGGTTCCTTCGGAGGTACCTCCGACTACCGCAGCAGAAGCGAAGGCACGACAGGACACCAAGGATCTCATCATCAAGGTGAAGGGCTGCGACGACCTCATGGTGTACCGGGCCAAGTGCTGCAATCCAATTCGCGGTGAGTCGATTGTGGGTTATGTAACGCGGGGTAAGGGCGTCGCCGTGCATTCGATGAGTTGTAACAATGTGCAGAATCTGATGTACGAGGTAGAGCGCAAGATTGATGTGGAGTGGGCTCGCAGCACTACCGATACATTCGCGGTCCGCATGGTGATTCATACCGACGATCGCCCTGGGATGTTGAATCAGCTGACGACGGTACTGTTTAACGAGAGCAGCAATATCCGCAGCCTCGAAGCGCGTGCTGACGATAAGAGAGGTGGCGACGGCGCGATTGTGGAGATGACGGTCGAGATCAAAGACAAGCGCCAGCTGGAGAAGGTCTCCGGTTCGATAAGACGGATCCCCGGTGTGCGGGACATCGAAAGAGTGCAATGACCAGAACGCAACACGACCCCGAGCATATTGCAATCTCTAAATCGAAAGGAATCGAGATCGACTGGAAAGACGGGCACCATTCCAGCTATCCTGTGGCGCAACTGCGGGATGAATGTCCCTGTGCAACGTGCACGGGCTCGCATGGGACAGTTCCGCAGAAAACCGATTTCAGTGCGCCTGCGACGGCCTTCCAGATGTATAAGCCGGGTCCGAAGATGCTGAATGTGGAACCGGTGGGCAGCTATGCGATCCGGATTTACTGGAACGACGGCCACTCAAGCGGTATTTACTCGTGGGATTACTTGCGGGATTTATGCTCGTGTGAGGAATGCGTTTCTGCGCGTCAGCCCCGGGTGACCTGAGCCGAATTGTTGCGGGCGTCTATACTTCGGACCATGCGCGCTTTCTTTTTCGTCGTTGCTAACGCTGTTGCTAATGCCCTCGTGATGACAGCGAGCGCTGCTGACTGGCCTGCCTTCCGGGGTCTCAATTCGACCGGTATCTCGCAGTCAGGGAATCTGCCAACTGAGTTTGGCCCTGCTAAAAACGTAGTCTGGAAGACTCCTCTTCCCGCCGGTCACTCCTCGCCAGTGATTGTCGGTGACCGGATCTGGCTG
Organism: Bryobacteraceae bacterium; assembly: GCA_014379815.1. Next base: position 3,251 of record JACMLA010000364.1, read on the forward strand.
AC
>JACMLA010000365.1 GCA_014379815.1 Bryobacteraceae bacterium
ATTGCGTCCGGTCAGGATCGAGTGAGTGATGCCGTAGCCGCCGCGGATGACGAGGCCTTTGGCAAACTTAGGCTGCCAGGCAAATGAGAATCGGGGTTCAAAGTCTTTGTACTGTGGCGGCGTCAGATAGCGGGAACGCCCATCGAAGCCGGAGAATTCAAAGATAGGCGCCGGCTGGTTGTTCGCAAACGGGTTCGCCTCCAGACGTGACAGGTTAAGCTGGCCCTGCCGATTGAACTTCTCCCAGCGGGGTGACTGGTACTGATGCCGGATACCTATGTTAAGGGTCAAGTCAGGTCGCACTTTCCAGTCGTCCTGAATATAGCTGCCAAGGTTCCACCAGCGGTAATAGTAGGGTTGGGCTACGTTCTCATAGGCAAACAGAGAGTTTGGCGTGCCAAGCAGGAATGCGCCAAAGTTATCACCTGTTCGCGCGGTGGCATTGCGGCAGTCGGATGGCAGGGGTGTCGGCGCACCTGGGGCTCCGCAGCCAACGGCGTCACCGTTGGTTGTACCACCGCTGAAGTTCCACCGGCCGCCCGCCAGATAGCCGTATCCGGGAGCAGCAGCGTTGCTCTGCTGCAAGCCGGCAAGAACGCCAAAGCGCAGGGTATGGCCTCGCACGGTCCAGTTGAGGTCGTTGCTCAGTGTGTAGCTGTGCTCGGTGTTGCGGCCGACGTTCTGTATCCCATTCATTCCCAGTCGCCCGAAGCCAATCTGATTTCCGGCAGGACCGCCGTTGCTGTAAAAGTCTCCGATACCGAAGCCAAGCAGATTTGCAAAACCTTCACCTGGGCCGCCTATGTTGACGTATTCGCCGGTGCCATCGCGGTTGAGGAACTGAGAAGGAAAGTTGCGGGCGAAGTTGCCGTAAACGTAACCCGCCCGAAACTCGTTCACCAGAGTCGGCTTCAAAATGCTGATACCGGAAACTACGAACTGGCGTGACCTTGAGGTGTCGCTGGTGCCTGGATTGGTCTCTATGTCGCGGAAGAATCGATCGGCGAACAGCGGCTGATAAGTGTACCGGCCGGAGAGATTGTGGTTGCTGCCGAGATGGTGATCTATTTTGACTGAGTAGCGATCGTCTTTATTCTGTGTCCTGGCAAAATAGGCGTAATTGGCTCCGGCCTGTGGACCCGACGTGATCGTACTCAGGTTTGATCGTGGATACAACTCCCTGGCCATGCGTGCGGCGACCGGGTTTACGAAACTGCGCCCGGCAGCGTCCGTTAGAACACGTCCGCGGCGACTCGGGTCGGGATCGTTTGGGTTAAAGAGATCTGTGGGACCGAAAACATACTGCGCGAGTGGATTTGCAGAACTGGCCGGAAGATCGGAGTTGAAGTTGGGATTGGGCTTGTAGCGCAGGGTTCCATTCGAGTCGCGAAGGAAGTGGTTATACATCACCGGGTAAGGCAGTCGAGTGCCGGCCGAATCGTATGTAAAGCTTTGACTAAAGTCACCGTTGATTTCAAGGTCTGTGGGAACGCGTTCGAAGCTGGCTCCGATATTGCCTTGTACTTGCCGTGAGGGTTCGTAGGAACCAAAGAAAAACGTTTTATTCCGGCCGTCGTAAATTTTCGGAATTACAACGGGACCGCCCACTACAACGCCGAGTTGCTGACGGCGCAGGGGGCTGCGATTATCGTTGTTGAATTGCGGCAGCCGATTCGAAAAGAACGGATTGGCCGTAAAAGCTTTCTGCCGGTGGAACCAGTAGCCCGTTCCGTGAACCTCATTGGTGCCGCTCTTTGTAGTCTGCTGAATGATGCCGCCGCCCGCCTGGCTGTATTGTGCCGAATAGTTTGACTGCAGAATCGTGAACTCCTGAATGGTGTCGGGAGTGAAGGAAACTGCGGTTCTGCCGAGGCCAACACCGGTCACGTTCTGGCCATCCGCGATAAATTGAGTCGTGCCGGGACGTCCACCGTTGACGATGATTTCGCGGCCTGGAATGGGAGGGGAATTAAAACTGGCGCCGATTTCCGACCCGGCGTTTCCTGCGACTCCAGGGAGTGTGAGCGCCAGTTCAAGTACGTTACGCCCATTCAATGGGGTGTCCACAATGGCTCGCTGACTGATGGTTGCCGTGATAGCGCCGGTTTCCGTCTGGATCACAGGAGGGGCTGCCGTCACCGAGATCGATTCCTGGACGGCGCCCGGAGTGAGAGTAATGTTCACACCGGTGACTTTTGAGGTGTCAACCTTGACGCCTGTGACCTTCGCAGTGCTGAAGCCTGCAATATCGACGAGGATTTCGTACATCACAGGTCGAAGCGAGGACGCACTAAACGATCCATCCGGACCCGTCGTCACCGTGATGGTCGCATCGGTGCCAATGTCGCGGATGCGGACCGTGGCGGTTGAGACGGTGGCACCGCTGGAATCGACCACCGTTCCACGAATCGCGCCGAGATTGGATTGAGGCAGGACTGCGGGCGGAACTCCAAGGAGAACGAGGAGAGCGGCTGAAACGCGGCACAAGACTGGAGGACGCATCACCACTCATTATGTGCTCATTTTCGACTCCTGAGTTCCATTTGCATCGCTGTTTTGTCCGGTTGAGAATTTTGCGATAGAGTTTAAGGTGATTTCGAGAAACGGACATGGTAGATCGAAGAGATTTCCTACGCTACGCGGGGGCCACTGCAATGACGTCTGTTGCGCTGCCCGGCAAGATCGATGTCATACGAACGGGCATCTTAGGCACGCAGCATAGCCATTTGATGGGCAAGCTGAAGGCCATGAAGAACTCTCCCGATTACCAGGTGATAAGCATCTGCGAGCCCGATGCCGTGGTCGCCGCCAAAGCCAAAGCTAATCCGGCCTTCGAAGGGCTCCGCTGGGTTAGTGAAGAGGAGATGCTGGCGGACAAGTCGCTCCACCTGATCGTTGTGGAGTGCCGGACCTGGGACGCCTTGCCATTGGGAAAAAAGGTGGTGGCGGCAGGCAAGCATCTGCACCTCGAGAAACCGCCCGGCAACGAATGGGCTCCGTTCAGGGAAATGGTGGAGGAAGCGCGAAGCAAGAATCTCCTGTTTCAGACCGGTTATATGTGGCGCTGGCACGAGGGCATCAACGCTGCCATTGAGGCAAAGGAAAAAGGTTGGCTCGGGGATGTGTTCATGGTGCGCGGAACAATTAATTCCGACCGGGACCAGCAGCAGCGCGACGTCGAGGCTAAGTACAAAGGTGGCAGCCTGTTTGAACTGGGTGGACATCTGATCGATCGTGTAGTGGAACTGCTTGGCCGGCCTAACAAGGTGAATAGCTGGCTTCGCCACGACACAAGTGTTAAAGACAAGCTGGCGGACAATACGCTGGTAGTTTTGGAGTACGGCAAGACGCTTGCGATGTTGTCGTCGTCCGCACACATGTACGGTTCGGGTGACCATCGTTCGTTTGAAGTCATCGGCTCGGAAGGGACTTTCGCTGTCTATCCCGAGACATCCAAAATGCGAGTGGCTATGCGCAAAGCGCAGGGACCATACAAGACTGGATGGCAGCAGATCGATCTTCCGCCGCAACCGAGATACATAGGGGACTTTCAGGAGATGGCTCGTGCGCTGAAGAGCGGGAAGCCTCTGAAGCATTCCTACGAACATGAGTTGACGCTTCATGAAACACTGCTGCGAGCGTCAGGTGAGATAAGCTGATCAGGTCGTTGAAACCGAACGGAGAGACGCAATGGCAGATTTTGATTCGTATCTGACCCGTAGAAACATAGTGAAAGCTGCGGCTATCATTCCTTTCGCCGCCGTGAGCGGCACTGCGGCGAACTCCGCGATCACAGTTGGCCTGATTGGCACTGGCAGTCGGGGGACTCACGTGGCGGCTGCACTGGCAAAGAA
>JACMLA010000366.1 GCA_014379815.1 Bryobacteraceae bacterium
CGCCACATTCGCGCTTGGCTCACAGGACAAAAAATTTGCGCTGGCCGCTGATGTCGTCTGTAAGAATCCCGAGGACGCCGCCGTTCTGAGGGCGCAACTGGAGGGCATAACGAAGATGCTGGCCAGCCTGATCGCCCGCGAACAAAAGACACCTAGTGCAGCCGATCTTAGCGGTATCCTCACCACCGGCCAGTTTGAACGCGTGGAACGTCGCGTCCGCGCCAAATGGACCGTGGAGCAGGCTTTTCTCGACTCGCTGGCCGGCTCGTAAACATCCGACAAAGATTCTTTACTGGACCTAATCGGCGGCGAACTGGTCCAGCAAGTGAATCAGGCCGTTGCGACAAGCAATATCGCGCTTAATGATGAGAGCGCGGCCGAAACGGCTGCCCTCGGACCGGAACTCGACGGGAATGCTGTCCCCGGAGATCGTTTTTACCGATGAGATAAGCCGCAGATCGGCCTCTGTCTGCCGTCCCTTTACAATATGCTTCGCCACGATTTCCCCCAGGCGTTCCCGCTCGGCGAGAAGATCCCCAGGCATGCTTTCAAAGGCCCGGTTCACCGGGGCAAAAAGAGTTCTTGAGTTCGGTTCGCGAAGCTCCGATGCGAGGCCGGAGCGCTCCAGCATCTGCACAAAACTTTGCAATTCTGACAACTGATGTGCCGTCTCGAGGATGTCACCTGTCTGCAGGCTTTCGTCGACACCTGTGCCCTGATTAGTCATGCTGTTGCTGACGCCTGCTGGCCGCGGTTGTGTACATCATTTCGCCAGCATCAACCGGAACGGTAAGCCGGTTCTCCGGCGGCGGCAGAGGACAAGTAGCATACGGAGTGAAGACGCAGGGCGGATTGTACGCCTGATTAAAGTCAAGGCTCACGTGGCCGTCTACCGGCAGCGCTGTATAAATAAACCGTGCCGCCGCGTAGGTACTCCTGCCGGAAGTAGCATCGCGAAACACGAAAAATAAGCGTTCGCCCTCTCGCACAGGAGTCAGCTGAAGAGTCTGCCCTTTGCGCTCCCACTCCACGTAGCCAGGGCTCTGATACTCCTGTTTGTCTCCTGCTTGCGCGTCGAACACCATCTTCCGTGGTTTCGGAACAAAGCGAGCCTTGACGTTCCACGTGTTGTCGACCGGAAACCATTTGAGGCCTTGAAACTCACTCCGGGCTTTACCGTCGGGATCCTTCATCCGCACTCCAAGTTTGGTGCCGCGCTCAATAATATGTAAGCGGATACGACCGATTCCCAGCACGTCAGGAGTACCACTCTTATCGGTTCGTAACTCGGCCGCACGAGAGCGCTGGCCATTCAGCCGAACTTCCACTCGATCGTCTGCTTGAAAGGTAACTACCCGGCCTTTACGAAACAGCACTCCCGCCTGAACGGGAGAACCAGGCGGCAACTCAACCCGCGAGCCTCTCTTAGACCCGATCGTGTTCTCGCCCTCATTCAGCCAGAACAGGCCGGTCAGCGAAAGCCATCCATCCTCGGCTTTCAGAGTCGTTTCGCGCTGCGTACGCCACTCGTCGATACTGGTTTGGTAATCCGAAGAAGCAAGAGCAAAAGCGAGTAACAGTGCCCTGAACATGGTACTTGGATGTGAAAGCAGTCCAAATCGGTGCAGGAGGGGCATTGCTGCCTGAGGCGCGTCTGGAGGCGGGCCGCCGATGGGCGTTTTTCAGCGTCGCCGCCAGTCTGGCGTTGGCTGTTCTCAACATAACCACAGGTGTAATCAGCCATTCCACTTCTGTCACTGCCGCAGGTCTTGAGTTCGCCGGGGATGTGCTTGCATCTCTCATTGTCTTCCTCGGAATGTGGATGGCGTCCCGACCCGCCGATGAGGATCATCCTTATGGTCATGGGCGTTTCGAAATACTTGCCGGCTTGATCGTCGGCATCATTCTGGTGGTAGCCGGAGCAGGGATCGGGCTGCACTCTATGCGCAGCCTGACGGCGGACCCGGTGACTCCTCTGGCCGCGGCAATCTGGGCTCCCGTTCTTTCGGCAATTGTGAAGGCGGTGACAGCGGTGTCCAAGTTCCGGATCGGCAGGCAAATCGGCAGTGCCGCTCTGATAGCCGACGCATGGAACGATTCCGTGGATATCCTGTCTGCCACGACCGCAGTTTCTGCGCTAGCGCTTACACTTTCCGATCCCACCCGCTTCGCGCATGCTGACGCGTACGGCGGCTTCGCTGTCGGCATCATCGTCGTGGTAACCGGACTAAGGGTAGTCCGGGACACTTCGCTGGAGCTCACAGACACAATGCCGCCCGTCTCGCTTCTTGAAGAGATTCGGAACGTGGCTCTGGAGGTTTCCGGAGTCGAAGGTGTCGAGAAGTGCTTTGCCCGAAAGACCGGCTTCCGGTATCACGTCGATTTGCACATTGAAGTCGACCCTGCGATGACCGTTGCAGAATCCCACGCCATTGCACACCGCGTTCAGGAGCACCTCGTAGAGCGAGTCGCTTTTGTCGCAGGAGTGCTGGTTCACATCGAACCGGTTCCATCCAGTCGCAAGTGATAGTATTTCGGCATGCGGGCAACGCGACGTGTATTTGTTGGAGGACTCGCGGCTGCCTCATACAGTCGCATCCTTGGTGCGAATGATCGTGTGCAGGTCGGCTTCATAGGCTACGGTCTAATCGGAGCCCAGCACGTGTACGACTTCAGCAATCAGCGCGATGTCGATATGGCCGCAATGTGCGACGTCTACCAGCCTCGTCTGGAGCAAGGCGTCCAGGCATGCGGAGGCAAAGCGAAACCGTATCGCGACTTCCGAAAAATGCTGGAGAACCGCGATCTGCAGGCAATCGTCGTCTCCACGCCGGACCACTGGCATTGCCTCGCTGCGATGATGGCGTGCGCCGCCGGCAAGGACGTCTATGTGGAAAAGCCTCTAAGCGTCTTTGCAAAGGAAGGCCGATGGCTGACGCAGGTTGCCCGGCGGACAAACCGCGTCGTACAGGTAGGAACGCAACAGCGCAGTGGGAAACACTACGCGCAGGGCAGGGAGCTGATCCGTTCTGGTCGCATCGGGAAAGTGATCTCCGCCCGGGCCGGACACTACCGCAACATTATGCCAGGTTTCGGAGCACCGCCCGACGCGAGTGCACCATCGGAATTCGACTACGACATGTGGCTCGGACCCGCGCCGTCCCGGCCGTACAATCCGAAGCGCGGCATCTATCATTTCCGCTGGTTCTGGGACTATTCAGGCGGACAGATGACAAATCTTGGAGCGCACGAGATCGACATCGTCCAGTGGTACCTCGATCACAAAGGACCACAGAAGGTGTCCTCGTTCGGAGGCCGGACCGCACTCGAAGACAACGGCGAAACACCCGACGTTCAGGACGCGATCTTTCAGTATCCGGGCATGACGATGTCGTACTCGTTCCGCGAAACGAGCGCGGGAAGCAGATCCGGCCAGACTCTTGAGTTCTTCGGAACCAAAGGTAGTCTGCAGATCACACGGTCCGGCCTGACGGTTCTCTCCGATACGAAATCCGATCCGGCGAATTCGATACCGCAGTTTCGCGGTCACAGCGCCGGTGGTCCACAGCGCAGCACGGTCGCACCTGAAGCGTGGACGGAACCTGTGAAGATTGCTGGGTCCTCCCCGGAGCAGTTCGATCTCCACGTTCGCAACTTTCTGGACTGCATCAAGTCGCGCCAGCGCCCGGTTGCCGATGTAGAGGATGGCCACCGGACAGCGGTCGCCTGCCACCTCGCGAACATCTCTCTCCGTACTGGATCTGCCCTGCAATGGGATCCGGAAACCGAAACGCTGAAAGGGAGCCCCGAAGCTGCCGCGATGCTGGAACGCCCCTATCGAAAGCCATGGGATAGCGTGCTGAAAGGTCTGATCACATGACACGTCGTACGATGCTCGCGACATCCGCAGGTGCGGCACTGGCCGCGGCCCAGCCTCCAGCCCGCTCAAAACTGGCAATCGCTACAACCTGCTATTTGTCCTATCTGAAGCCGCGCGAAACTCTGGAGTTTCTGGAGCGTGGGATTCGGCTCGGCGCCCCTGGCATTCAGTCGGGGCTCACTTCGCTGGAACCCGACTATCTCGATCGGCTCGAACGCCGCCTGAAAGAAACCGGCCTCTTTCTCGAGGTAATGGTCGGCTTGCCTGGCGTCGACATGAGCAAATTCATAGCAACGGTCGAAGCGTCCAAAAAGCTCGGTGCGGTAGCAATGCGAGCTGGCTGCCTGAGCGGCAGGCGATACGAAACGTTCAGTTCCCTTGACGAATGGAAAAAGTTTGTTTCCGAATCGAAAGCGGCAGTCGCAAGGGCCGTTACGATCGCAGACAAGTACAAGATGCCTTTGGCACTGGAGAACCACAAAGACTGGACCGTAGATGAGTTTGTTGCGATCCTGCGTTCCTACTCCAGCGAGTACTTCGGAGTGTGTCTGGATACAGGCAACAACATCTCGCTCCTGGACGACCCTTACGAAGTGGTCGAGCGACTCGCGCCGTGGGCCCTGTCGACGCACATCAAAGACATGGGGGTAGCCCCGGCCAAAGACGGATTCCTCCTGTCCGAGGTGGTTCTGGGAACCGGAATGCTCGACATGAAGAGAATCATCGACACGATCCAAAAGGCTCGCCCGAAGACCAAACTAACGCTGGAGATGATCACGAGAGATCCTTTGCGGGTCCCGGCCATGACCGAAAAATATTGGGCAACGTTTCCCGACCGCAACGGCAAATACCTGGCCAGCACCTTTCGCCTGGTGCGGGACAACGCGAAAACGCTCCCAGTCTTCAGTCACCTAAGCAAAACCGAGCAACTTGCAGCAGAAGAAGAAAACGTCAGACGCTGCCTAGCCTCCATGCCAGCATAATCTTCAGGGCGTTTCACTAGATAGAGACTGCAGAGAGACCTGTAGAGAGAGACTGCGGGGCGGGCGTCCACGCCTGCAGCGGCTCACAGATTTGATCTCCAGACCCGCCAGTAAACAGATAAATCCCTCTAGGAAAGAAGCCCTTGAATATCTTTCATCGGCCCGGCCGCGAGTATGCCTTACTTTCTTCAGGTAGTCCGAGGTCAGCCGTTCATGCCCGGTTTTCGGCGCTCTCTGGTGCAGAATGCCCACTTGCGTAATGCTTCCAAATGTGGCTGCGTTCACGGCTTAGAGAACACGCTGCATATGCAGGCGGATGGAAGGCCACTGACCTTGGCCACGAACAACAATTGCAATCCTGCGGCTCTCTAGATTCCGCTCGTACCGCATGTTGTCGGAAGTCTCCAAAATCTCGAATCCGGCTGTTTCGGTAGCGGCGGCAAGAAGATCATCGTTTCTCAACTGCTCCCAACCTTGCTGGGCCGCTTCGGTCACTGTTGTCCGGGCAGATGTTCGCGTTGTGCCGCTGCGACCTCTGCCCTGACTCGCGCTGTTTTCGTGGGGTGGAGCACGTTAGAGTGCGTTTTGCGGA
>JACMLA010000367.1 GCA_014379815.1 Bryobacteraceae bacterium
CCACATGCTGCCAGCGCCCGGTAGAAACGCGAGCGAAGGCGCAGCTTTGCTATGCCCACCGTAGGTGATCGGCCAGAGTTTCTCGTTAAAGTCGGTAGCGTAGGCCGAGTTCGACCAGGAATGTCCATCCACGCTTACTTCGCCGTCGCAGTACAGGTTGTCGAACAGAACGAATTGGTCCGATAGTGCGTGCGCGTTAGGCGTGACCGCCTTACCGAAGATCGTGATCCTCGGATCTCCGTTGCCCTTCGGCATATCCCCCAGAACCTGATCGTAGGTGCGATTCTCGCGAATGATGTAGATCACGTGCTTGATCGGAGAACCGGCCCCAACTTCCCGCGGAATCACGGACTCGGTCTGTGGCGCTTTGGCTCTGGCAAGGTACTCGTCTTTGTAAGGAACGTTGTCGTAGACCTGCTTCGTCCAGCCTTTTAGCTCGTTTCGCAGATTGGCCAGAGCGACAAACTGAACACTCCCCTTCTGCAGGCTTTTCACCGAGCCGAGGCCTTCCTTACTTCCGTCCTTTGCTAAAGGACTGTGCGGCCCCCGGGGGTTGGCGTACCCACCCAAGCCCTTGCTGTTGCCGATATAGAGCTTGGGAGTTTTCGTGCCAATTACCGCAACCGCCGACGGATACCAGCCCGCCGGAATAAAGCCCAGGACTTCGCTCTTACCCGTCTGCTTCACATTGACGACGGCCACGTTATTGTTGTCAGCGTTAGCAACGAACAGCATTGCGTTCTCGCGATCGAGAGTCAGCGCATTCGGCGTCGATCCTTCAGGAGACTGCAATGTCAGCGCCGTCGAGATCCGTTCCACCGGCACGCGTGTTTTTGCGTCGATGACTACCACACTGTTGTCATTTGCACAGGACACAAACAGCCGTCCGTCTTTCGATAACTCCATGTCGTTGGGATTGTCACCAACAGGGATCGTTCCCACAACGCGTTCCTCTTCGGTGTCGATCACGCTAACGCTGTCGCTGGCCCAGTTGGAAACGAAAAGCGTTTTGCCATCCGGAGCCAGAACAAGGTCATACGGATTCACTTCCACCTGAATGCGCTTCTGAAGCTTGCCTGTTTTGGAGTCGAACAGCACAACGTGTCCCGGAGCGGTCGTTTCCGTCCCGCGGTTTGCCGCGTACAGAATGTCTTTCTTAGGATGGTGCGCCAGACCTGACCAGAGTATTCGAGCCATATCTGTCTGCGCATCCACCAGTTCCGCGGTCGGTTGTTCGCTCAGCTTGCCTTCGCTATAACCAAATTCGTACACCGGGGCCGCTGTCGGCTTTCTGCCATTCGCATTGCCTCCGGAAACATACAGTTTCTTGCCAGAGGGATGCCACGCAAGGCCGAGCCAGGCCGACTTCAATCCAACTCGCTGCGATACCTCTTCCGTCGATGGGTTAATGACCACCAGTCCGTGTGGATTGAATCCGGCATGCAGGGCCACCACGGCTTTGCCGTCAGGAGCCGGGCTGACGTGCAGGACCATATCTTCGGTCGGAACAGACCGGCCAACCGGGGTGATCCTCCAGCCGTTAGGCAAAGCGTAACCGTTGGGGAGGGGTTCGGGCTTCTGGGCCGTCAGCAGTGCAGCTGCTGCAAGAACAAGCGCAACTCGTCGGGTGAACATGCTGTAGCAGGATAACCTGCCGGTGTTGCAATGCTATGAACGCGCGGCAGCTTCCCCGTTGCGAACGATATCGATACTGCCTTTAAAGTACGCGTCATCTTCGATTACGATGCCCTGAGTCTTGATGTTGCCGATCAGACTGCCTTCCTTGCGAATCGTGATCTTGTGAGACGCTTCGCAGTTGCCCTGCACCTCGCCCTGGATCACAATCTCACGCGCCACCAGATCCGACTTGGCTTTGCCATTCGGACCGATGGTTAACCGCGAATTTTTGACATGCAGCGATCCCTGGATCTCTCCATCTAGGAACAGATCTTCCTCACTGAACACATCTCCGACAATGCGCACCGCCGGGCCGATACTCGCGCCCAGGCGCACCACCTCCGCTACCGGGGCTGCCACCACCACCGGAGGCAAAGGCTTCGCAACGGGTTGTTGTGCGCTGGGGGAAGCCGGAGTAGCCGGCTGAACAGGATCAGGCCTTTTCTTGTCCCACATGATGGTCTCCTTCCATTCAACAGAGCTCTGACCATGTATAACAGAAAAAGCGTGTTCTGTTTCAATCACAAACAGCTAGCAGCGTTGTGAAGTACAAACGGTCAGTTTACCTGGACGAGTCCTGTACGGCCGCCATTCTCGTTCAGAATGGCTTCGGCATCTTGTGCTGTAAACTCAGCCGTCTTGGAATGCATGTTCATCGAACAGAACTTCGGACCGCACATCGAGCAGAAGTGAGCCTCTTTGAAACCCTCTTCCGGCAAGGTCTCATCATGCATGGAGCGCGCCGTCTCCGGATCCAAAGACAACTCGAACTGGCGCTTCCAGTCGAAGTTGTAACGTGCTCGCGAGAGCTCGTCGTCGCGATCTCGCGCACCTGGACGCTTGCGGGCAATGTCTGCTGCATGTGCCGCGATTTTGTAGGCAATAATGCCCTGACGGACGTCTTCCCGGTTCGGTAATCCCAGGTGCTCTTTCGGAGTCACGTAACAGAGCATCGAAGCCCCATGCCAGCCAATCATCGCCGCCCCGATCGCTGAGGTAATGTGGTCGTAACCGGGAGCAATATCAGTTACCAGAGGTCCCAGAGTATAGAACGGAGCCTCATGGCAAAGCTCCATTTCCTTCTTCACCTGCATCTCAATCTCCTCCAGCGGAATGTGCCCCGGCCCTTCGATCATTACCTGAACGTCGTAATCCCAAGCGACCTTAGTCAGTTCACCCAACGTTTTCAGCTCTGAAAATTGAGCCTCATCGCTGGCATCGGCAATGGAGCCAGGCCGCAGACCATCTCCAAGAGAGAAGCTGACGTCGTGCTTCGCCAGAACCTTGCAGATATCCTCAAACCGTTCATACAAGAAATTCTGTTTGTGATTCTTGACCATCCACTCAGCCAGAATCGAACCACCCCGGCTCACAATACCGGTGATGCGCTTTGCGGCAAGTGGAACGTATTGCACCAGCACGCCGGCATGGATCGTCATATAATCCACGCCCTGCTCCGCCTGCTCCTCAATCACTTCCATCATGACGCTGAAATTCAGATCTTCCACACGTCGAACCCGGGACAGAGCTTCGTAAATCGGCACCGTGCCTACAGGAATCGGAGATGCTCCGATAATTGCTTTGCGAATTCGGGCAATGTCGCCACCGGTAGACAAATCCATCACAGTATCTGCGCCGAACTTTACGCAATACTGCAGTTTGTCGAGTTCGCCTTCAATATCGGAAGTAGTTGCGGAGTTCCCGATGTTAGCGTTGATCTTGCATCTGGAGGCGACCCCGATACACATCGGCTCCAGAGAACTATGGTGGATATTCGCAGGAATAATCATCCGACCCCGCGCTATCTCCGAACGAACGGTCTCCACAGGCAACTTCTCGAGTTGCGCCACGTACTCCATTTCACCGGTGACTACACCCTTGCGGGCATAGTGCATCTGTGTCCGGACCGGATCGTTTTTTCGTGAGGCTACCCACTGTTCACGCATGTGCCGATTATTGCATGCACTTCCAGTCCTGGTAGCACCCGGGCTGACACGTTTGTTACACTCAAAAGCGTTGGCCAGGTAGCTCAGGGGTAGAGCGCAGCCCTGAAAAGGCTGGCGTCGGCGGTTCAAATCCGTCTCTGGCCACCACTCCTTCCTTTTCCCCGAAGACTCTTCGACCTCCGTAATC
>JACMLA010000368.1 GCA_014379815.1 Bryobacteraceae bacterium
ACCTGTCTGCTGATCCTGACGTTGCTTGTCATGGTGTGGCCCGGGCGGCGCTTTTATGCCCGCGCGTGGTCGGCACTACAGCACCGCACCACTAACATGAACACTCTGGTTGCGATCGGAACGCTGGCGGCGTTCGGGTACTCCGTTGCAGGCACGCTGGGGCTGGTTCCGGAAGTCTACTACGAAGCGGTCATCTTCATCATCGCGCTGGTTCTGCTGGGAAACACACTCGAAGCCAGAGCCCGAAAACAGACCTCCGCGGCGCTGCGGGGTGTGATCGCCCTGCAACCTGCGACCGCCCGAGTCGCTGGCGAGGGTACGCCAGAAGAGGGTGCGGCAGAAGAGCGCGAGGTAAAGGTCGAAGATCTACGCCCGGGAGACCTGCTGATCGTCAGACCCGGGGAGCGCATCGCAGTAGACGGACGGATCGAAGAAGGCTTTAGCAGTGTGGACGAGTCGATGCTCACAGGCGAATCCATGCCCGTAGAGAAAGCGCCGGGTGAAGCCGTCTTTGGAGGGACAACCAACCAGACCGGCTCCTTCCGTTTTCGTGCGACTGCTATCGGGGCGGAGAGCGCACTTGCCCGGATCGTCAGAGTACTCCGGGAAGCACAGGCGTCGCGGCCCCCGATTCAAAAGCTGGCGGACCGAATCAGTGCAGTCTTCGTTCCAACCGTCATGGGCATCGCAATCGTGACCTTCGCCGCGTGGCTGAGCCTTACCCAAAACTCAGGGCAGGCTCTGAGCGCAGCGGTTTCTGTGCTGATCATTGCCTGTCCGTGTGCGATGGGCCTTGCCGTTCCAACAGCAGTGATGGTGGCTACCGGCAAAGCAGCACGAAAGGGCATTTTAATCCGCAGCGGGGAGGCCTTCGAGGTGGCCCGCCGTGTCAATGTGGTGGTTCTCGATAAGACTGGAACCGTCACAGAAGGCAAGCCTGCGGTGACGGACTTTCATGTATTCGGCAGCTCTCACGAATCCGCTGTTCTCTCTGATCTCGCCGGACTGGAAGCCCATTCCGAACACCCTCTCGCGCGTGCTGTTACCGACTTTGCCCTTGCGAAGGGAATTACACCAGGAACTGCGGAAAGTTTTCGTGCTTTCCCAGGCAAAGGCGCTACCGCTATTGTGGGCGGCCACTCGGTTGCAGCCGGAACGCAACTGTTTCTGGCCGAGCTGGGCGTGCCCGACCTGACTTCCAGCAGCGTGGTGATCGCGGACATTGAAAAACAGGGAAGAACACCGTTGCTCGTCGCCCGTGACGGGGAATTGTCGGCAGTTCTCGGAGTGGCGGATCGAATTCGGCCGGGTTCCCGGAAAGCAATCGCTGAATTACGCAGACTAGGCCTGAGGGTGATCCTGCTAAGCGGGGATCGGAGGGCTGTCGCGGAAGCTATCGCTGCCGAGGCCGGGATAGACGAGGTGATCGCGCAAGTGTTGCCCGAGGGCAAAGTCGATACGATCCGGCAGTTGCAAAAGGAAGGAAACGTAGTCGCAATGGCAGGCGATGGGATCAACGACGCTCCGGCTCTTGCTCAGGCGAATGTTGGGATGGCGATGGGAACGGGTGCTCACGTGGCTTCCGACGCCGCCGATATGACGCTGATGAGGGCCGATCTGGGCGCCGTCGTCGATGCGCTCCGTCTTTCCAGACAGACAATGTCCATCATGCGCCAGAACTTGTTCTGGTCATTTCTCTATAACGTGATCGGCATTCCTGTGGCGGCCGGGGTCCTCTATCCGGAATTCGGCATTCTGTTAAATCCAGTGATGGCAAGCGGGGCGATGGCTGTCAGTTCGGTCAGCGTGGTCCTGAACAGTTTGCGGCTTCGCGGGCAGGCTGACTGAGACACCGGGCGCGCCGAATGGCATGCTATGAAGAGCGATGAGTTCCCATCAGCGGCAGCAGGAGATCTGGCTCGTGCGGCATGGAGCGACAGAGTGGAGCGAAACGGGCAGGCATACCGGTCGGACCGATATTCCGCTAACGGAAACGGGGCGAGGGCTGGCGGTGCAACTCCGGGAAGCCCTGGCAAAACGTGACTTTACTCTGATACTCAGCAGTCCTCTGCAGCGTGCAACCGATACCGCCCGGCTTGCCGGTTTTGAGGAGACTGTCGGCGTCGATCCCAACTTAATGGAGTGGGATTACGGCATCTGGGAAGGCAGAACCACCGTCGACATCCGCTCCAGCATTCCGGACTGGTCTGTCTGGACAACGCCGGTTCCGGAAGGCGAAACTCTGGAGGATGTTGGCCGTCGCGCAGATGCAGTCATTGCGCGCTGCCTGAGCACCAGCGGGGACGTGCTCCTGTTTGCTCATGGCCACCTGCTGCGGATCCTGGCCGCGCGATGGCTGGGTTTAGCTCCCGAGGGAGGGCGATTGTTTGCCCTGCAAACGGCAGGAGTCAGCGTGCTTGGGTTTGAGCGGGAGAATCACGTGGTGCACGTATGGAACCGGAGTGTGACGTTCTAGCGGGGCGAGAGCCTCCCGGTATCCTGCTCGTCCTAGTGCACAGCGGCGGAGATTATGAGCGCGACGGCAATGCTCAGGCCCGCAAGCAGAATGGCGAGCGCAATGTTTCGGTTTTCGCAGATCTCCTTCCAGAGGTCGTACGGGGTCAGCCGGTCGATAAACACGAAAGCGACTCCCAGCAGCAGAAGTCCCGTTGACGCGAAAAGAATTGCGTTGAGGAGCGATCCGAGGTGAATGTCATCCATGACAAGATCGCCTGTTTATAGCACTTTCGATGGTGAAGGAGAAGAACGCCCTTGATCTATGGTTATCCTGCGGCGCGATCGACCGCAGAGGCAGTGCGGCCTCACTTTGAGCGGCACCACTTTGAGCGGCACCACCGCGAACTCGCCGACAGCGACGAGTACAACGGCGGGATAGGAACTCTTCCGGAAACAGAAGATATTGAGTCGATTCTGGACACCGCATTCTGGGCAAGTCTGCTGCGCGAAGAACGCATCAATCCGAAAATCTCGCTCGTGTACATGGAAGCCAGCGCGAAAGGCACGCTTCAGTTTGAGCGTCCCATTCCGCTTACTCCCCAGTCTCTGAGCAAGCTCGCACCGGCTGTGGAACGGCCAGGCCTGCATCTGGGATTGTGTCGCGATGGCTCTGGTTATGCCATCTGGGGCGTGACCCGAGTCTTACCGCCTTACACTCTGGTGATTGAAGTCGTCATGCCCGGTCTGCTGGTGGTCAAGCACAGTCGCGCGGAATCAGGCCGGAAGTTCGCCAACCTTGCGGTACTCGAGAGCAACCGTGTGAAGGTGCTCGATCCTTCCGTCGCTGTTGTTCCTAACTGCCCCGCAGCTCTGACTTCCCTGATGCGATTTGACGGCGCCGACTCCGGAGACAGCCTGAATGTGCTGGTGGAACTTTCCGCGTCAATGCGCAGTCACGGCCGTGGGGGGTCTTTACTAGTCATTCCTTCCAGACAGAGTGCATGGCGGGATTCGATTGTGAGCCCGGTCTCTTATCCCGTTTCGCCACCGTTCTCCAAAATCTCCTATCTGCTGCAGCGGGATGAGCAGGAACGTGACGGTGGTCCGTGGAAAAGCTCGATGGAACGTACGATCGCTACCATTGCCGGACTGACGGCGGTAGACGGTGCGACGCTGATTACAGAGACCTACGACGTTCTGGCCTTTGGCGCCAAGATAGGACGCCGCGACGGATGGGCTGCGGTGACTCAGATTCTGGCGACCGAACCTGTAGTCGGCAACGTACCGGAGGTGGTCCATCCTTCCCAACTCGGCGGAACAAGGCACCTTTCGGCAGCGCAGTTTGTCCATGATCAGCGGGATTCGCTTGCGCTGGTTGCCTCACAGGACGGGAGGTTCACTGTGTTCTCCTGGTCCGAGTGTGAGGGTATGGTAGAGGCTCACAGCCTTGAAACCATGCTGCTGTGACGATTGCAATCTGTCTGTTACCTTAAGCGCATGAGGTTTCCCGCGGCACCGTCGTTGTGCTTCTTGCTTGCGGCGGGGATGCACGCGGCAGAGCCCACCAGCTTTTCTCTCGACAACGGGATGAAGGTCATCGTAGAAGAAGATCACGACATACCGAATGTCGCGATGTACCTGTTCTACCGGATCGGGTCGCGGAACGAGCGTCCTGGCATCACCGGTATCTCGCACTTCTTCGAACACATGATGTTCAACGGAGCGGCAAAGTTCGGACCAAAACAGTTCGACATTCAGATGGAGAGAGCGGGCGGCCGGAATAACGCGTACACTTCGACGGACTTGACGGTGTATCAGGACTGGTTTCCCCGCACTGCGCTAAAGCTGATGTTCGATATGGAAGCGGACCGCATCAGAAATCTGTCGTTGGATCCGAAGATCGTGGAAAGTGAGCGCGGCGTGGTGGCTTCCGAGCGCCAGACATCTGTAGACAACAGTAACTACGGCTTGCTGTCCGAGCAGTTGAGCGCGGCGGCGTATACTGCGCATCCCTATGGCTGGCCAGTAGTCGGGTGGGCTTCGGATATACGTGCCTGGACCATCGATGATCTTAAGGAGCACTTCCGCGTAGGCTATGCCCCGAATAACTGCACGCTGGTAATTGTTGGGGACGTGACCGTCAGCGAGGTGAAGGCTCTGGCGACTGAATTCCTGCAGCCGATCCCGCGACAGGAACCGCCGCAGCAGGTTCGCACGGTGGAGCCGGAGCAGCGAGGGGAACGTCGCGTCAGCATCGTCAAAGCGGCGCAACTGCCACTGGTTTTGATCGGATACCACGTGGGCAACAGCACGCATCCGGACATGGTGCCTCTGGAAGTTCTCGGCGCGGTGCTGTCCGATGGTCAGAGCTCGCGCTTGTACCGGCGTCTGGTAGATAAAGATCAACTCGCATTAAGTGCATCCCAGTTCCTCCGGCAACGTATGGATCCGGGCCAGATAGTCTTTTCCCTGAGTCCCCGCGCCGGTGTGGATCCGGCTGACGCTGAGAAGGCCCTCTACGAGGAGATTGAAAAACTTCGTGCCACTGAGGTGCCTGCCGACGAGTTGCGCAAAGCCAAAAATCTGTTGTTGACGGAGCTGTACCGGGAACGAAAGACCATCTCCGGAAGAGCGAATCTGCTCGGCTCCTATGACATCTTCAAAGGCGATTTCCGCAAGTTGTATACCGCTGGCGAGAGCATCGAGGCGGTCACTGCCTCCGATCTGATGCGGGTAGCGAAACAGTACCTCGTTGCTCGCAATCGCACCGTGGCGACACTGGTCCCCGAGAAGCGCGAGACGACTTCCGCCATTGCGCCTGGAGCGGGCAAGGTGGAGGCAGTCCGGTGAGCCAGCGGCGTTTTGCAATAAGCTCCGCGCTGGTCGTTCTGTCTTGCGGTCTGGTCTCAGCCGCCGACGACGTGCGACTCCCAGCCTACTCCCGGCAGGTATTGCCCAACGGCATCGTGCTGGATGTCATTCCGAAGCGTGAAGTGCCACTGATCGCTGTTCGCATTGTGGTGCGTGGAGGGCTCGAGTCCGATCCTGCCAATCTGGCTGGGCTCTCTGCCGTGACGGCTGAGGCTTTGCGCCGGGGTACCGCAACCAGATCCGCCGAGCAGTTCTCGCAGGAGCTGGACTTCCTTGGGGCATCCTTCGACGCTGGATCGGACCTGGGTTCTACTTCGATTACGGCGGAATTCTTAGCTCAGGATTTCGCGAAAGGGCTCGATCTTCTGTTGGATGTCGTGCTCCGGCCGTCTTTCCCGGAGGCCGAGGTAAAGAAGCTGCTGGCGCAGAGGATCGATGCCTCCAGGTTATTTAAAGACAACCCACGCTTTGTTACGAACGAGTTCTTCCGGAGTTTCTACTTTGGTCCGGGCCATCCTTATGGCAGAACGGCGGACGAAGTCTCGCTGAGCCGGATCAGCAGAAACGACATGGTTGCCTACCACAAGGCGCAGTATGTCGGTCGCAACATGATCGTGATCGTGTCCGGCGACATCGAGGCAGCGGCTGGTAGCGCCACCATGATTTCCGCGCTGAAGGGAGTTCCTTCGGGAACGGCTTACGCCTGGAAACAGGTGCCTCCGGTGAAGCGCTCCGGTCCGAGAGTAGCCATTGTCGACAAGCCGGATGCAACTGAGACCCAGTTCCGAATCGGTCTTCCGGGCGTTGATCGCTCCAGCCCCGACCGCGTACCGCTATGGCTGGTCAACACTCTGTTCGGAGGGCGCTTTACATCCGTTTTGAATGACGCGTTGCGTGTGAACAGCGGACTCACGTACGGGGCGAACTCGAACTTCGACCAGAATCATCTTCCTGGCCGTATCACGATCTCCAGTTTCACCGCCACGGCAAATACGGTGAAGGCGATCAACATGGCTCTGGAGGTACTGAAGACAATCTCAGAGAAAGGGATCGATGCGGAGCAATTGGCTTCTGCCAAGGCCTACATCAAGGGAACCTATCCCGCCGACCGGCTGGAAACCGCAGACCAGCTCGCGGGGATCGTGAGTGAGATTGAATTGTTCGATTTGAACCGGGGCGAGGTGGACGATCTGTTCTCGCGCATCGATGCAGTGACGGTAGAGAAAGCGAATGAGACGATCCGGCGCTATCTCCGACCTGGTGACTTGACGTTTCTCTTACTCGGTAACGCATCTCAGTTTCCACCCGGTATCGGGAAATACGCCGCAGATCAGGTTCGTGTTCCGATCAGTGCTCCGGGTCTTCAGGTGGTCCAGTAGCCCGCTTCTATGCAGAAGCGGATCGTCATTACAGGCATAGGTGCGCTTAGTCCCAACGGCAATGGCCGCGAGGCGTTCTGGGCGGCAACGCGCTCTGGAATCAGCGGAGTGGGCCGAATCACCCGATTTGACCCGTCCGCTTACCAGGTACAGATTGCGGGTGAGGTTCGCAACTTCGACGAGGATCTGTGGGTGCAGCCGAAAGACCGGCCCCACGTTTCCCGCGTAACACCTCTGGCGGTTGCAGCGACAGACGAAGCGCTCGCGGACGCAGGTATAGAACCAGTCCGTATGACGCGGGAGGAATTGCGGAAGATCGGAGTCTTCGTCGGTACTGGCGGTGCCAGCCAGGAATGGACCGAAGAGCAGTATCGGTTCTACTACGAGGGCCGGCAGAAGCAGTGCAGCGTGTACGTGATCCCGACATCGACTCCAGGAACACTGGCGAGTGAAGTCTCGATGCGCTTTGGCTTCCGCGGCATGAGCCACGTGATCACAACGGGTTGCACCTCTTCCACTGACGCGATTGGCTATGCGGCTATGCAGCTTGGCCGCAATGGTCTCGAGTACGCGATCGCAGGCGGTGTGGATGCCCCGCTGGCGCCATTGATTCTGCGCGGCTTTCAGCTGATGCGCATCATGACATCGAAGTGGAATGGCGAACCGCACAGAGGATCGCGGCCATTCTCGCGGGATCGGGACGGTTTTGTTCTTGCCGAGGGTGCGTGGTTTTTTGTGCTCGAGACTCTGGACCACGCCAACGCGCGCGGAGCGAAGATCTACGGCGAGATTGCGGGTTACGGCTCCACGTGCGAGGCTTACCATCGCGTTCGCCTGGAAGAGTGTGGAGAAGAACCCGCGCGTGCGATCCATCTGGCACTGGAAGAAGCAGACGTGCCGCCCGAAGCGATCGACTATATCCAGTATCACGGAACGTCTACTGAGCTGAATGACCGCATCGAAACGCGCGCGGTCAAACTGGCATTTGGAGAACATGCCGGAAGGCTTCCAGGCTCGTCTTTAAAGAGTTTGATTGGCCATCCGCAAGGTGCTTGCGGGGCAGCCGGCATTGCCGCTACGCTGCTTGCTATGCGGGATGGCGTGGTGCACCCTACATTGAATTGCGACCAGTCCGACCCCGAGTGCGACCTCGACTACATCGCCGACACCGGGCGAAAGCTGGATGTCGAGTACGCCGTGGCAAACTGCATCGCTTTTGGCAGTAAGAACTCAGCGATGGTATTGAGACGCCTCGGGTGAGACCTCTTGCTTTTCTCACGCTGGCCTTTGCCCTGGAGTTGCCTGGGCAAAGAGTTCATGTCTATTCGCCGTTCACTCGTATCGATCCGCTCGGAGAGGTTGTCAGGGCAGATCGCGGAAGTGTGGAGCCACGCCACATCCTGAGTCCTGGCGTTCCCCGCAATGGCACAACCCCCGTTCGTATCGTCGTAGACTTCGACAAGCCCCAGACGTACTGGCTGGAGATTGCACAGAATCCGGAGAACGCTGTGAAGGTCCGGCTGTACAAGGAAAACTTCGTCGAAACGCAGGACGGCTGGATGCCGGATACTTTAGCCGAAGTGAGCAACCCATACCGGGGCTTCGCGGAAGACTTTCGGATTCCAGGTCAGAAGGTGGTTACATTCTGGCTCGAGATGACTGTAGCGAAAGACGCACTGGTCGACAGGATCAAGGTTGAGCCTCAGCTTTATATCGATGCCGTCAAGGACTGGGTCGTGTATCCCATGGAAGTGCGGATTCAGGAGCCCGTTCTGCCTGACCGAAAACCTCTGAAGGAAGGCACGCCGGTGTCCCTTACTGCGCCATCGGACTCGGTAGCCCACTCGCTGATTTGCGGCGCGGACGAGCAGGAAGACGGCAACTCAGGGCAACTGACGTCGCGCGAGCGGTTATACCGCTATGTCGCTCAGGATCTGGCTTTTGTTGACCAGCGGGCCAGGCTGGATGAGTTGTTCCAGAGGGCCACTGGATCCGCAGGACTGAAGAAATGGTGCGAGGCTCCGCAGACGTTTCCTTCCGGTCCGGAATGGTATCTGAAATTAAGGGATGCGATTTACCGGGCTGCGGGTGCCGGGCGCTGAGCTGAGTTGTCCCACAACCTGCCGCCGCCAGCGAGACGAACGCGAGTCTGGTTGAAGTGCCTGATTGCATAGACAGCGCAGCCCATAGCAACAGCCGCAACTGAGTTCAGCGTCAGAACGGAGACGGCGGTGACTACGAATGCCAGTGCGTCCTCTTTACGCATCTTCGTCAAACGCCTCCACGCACTCCAGTCCAGCAGACAGATTCCGATGTAAGCGGTGACACCGGCGAGTGCAGCCATTGGGATGTGCGAAACGAAGCCCGCACCGAGAGCGACGACCGCGTACAGCATCGCCGCGTGAATCAGATTTGAAAGCCTTGTTGACCCGCCGCAACGGATGCTGGCGAGACTGCGAGCCGGGATACCCACACTCAAAGGCGCCGCGAACATCGCCGCACATACGTTAGCGATACCGTATGCACCGAGCTCGGCGTCCGCATCATGTGCCTTGAGAGGGCTGTGGCGGCCCCTGAAATGTTCAACGACACGCGAGGTAATCAGAATGTTTACCGAGGCTATAAATGCAAGAGCGAGTGCCGATGGCAGGACGGTGTAAACGTCGGACGGCGTCCAGGTAAATCCGGCAAAAGCAGGCAAGCTCATCGGGAGCGCGCCGACTTCCTTTTCACCCGGAGCAAACTGGTAGATCACACAAGCCGCAATGACGCCCACCAGAGGTGCGGGAATTTTTGGTGACATGCGGGCGACCCAAATCGAGACGAGGATCACGATTCCGCTGAGTAGGAGGGGATACCATCGTGCCTCATCCCAGCGACTTAGGACCTGATAGAGCTGCAGCATGGAATTGCTGGAAGTGACGTCGATAGGAGACGCGATGCCGGTCATGGTGCGGAGCTGAGAAATCACCATCAGTCCGCCGATCCCGCAAGAGAAACCAGAAACAACGGAGTGCGGAACCTTCGTGATGTGTCTGCCGAGACGCATCACGCAAAACGCCATCATGAAGACAGAAGCTGCCAGACAGACCTTGGCAGCACCTCCGATTCCCTGCCCGTGAACGGCAAGAGCGATGAAGGGAACGGTGGCGGAAGCCGTGCCCCCAATCAGGACAGGGTTTCGGCCCAGCAGAGCCGTGATAGGCGCCGTCAGCAGGGAGGTAAACAGCCCAAGAACAGGCGGTAATCCCATCAGCGATGCCATGGCAAGACCGTAGGGAAGCGCGATCAGAGCAGCGATCGCGCCACCGAACAGATCACCACGGAACTGCTTCAGGCTGTACTGAAGGCGCAGCAGCTTCATGGCAGGAGACTAGGCGCTCATTACTTTCTTGAACGCGGTCTTGAACTTTGCCATCTCCTCGGGAGTACCGACAGAAACCCGGACGTGAGTCGGCCATGCCGGCCAGACGCGGCCGATGTATACCTTCTCCTGCTGCATTGCTTTGACGACTTCCCCGCCCGGACGCTTCACGTCCACCATGAACTTGTTGCTCTCCGACGGCACGAACTGGTAATCGTTCTTGTGCATGAAGGCAAACACGTCCTCACGGACATCCGCGATGATCTTGCGGCGTTCGGCGACGAGATTCTTTGACTTCAGCGAGACGTTGGCGCCGATCATGCCCGTAACGGGCAGAGCACCGGCGGTATAGTTTGAGATCTTTTCGAGGATGTCAGGCCTTGCGATGGCAGCCCCGGCCCGCAGACCCGCCATGCCGTAAAGCTTCGAGAAGGTTCTGAGGATCAGGACGTCTTTGTCTGCGGCGGCCATGTCGGAGCATGGAATCGCTGACTTCGACAAGTGGATATACGCTTCGTCGATCAGCAGAATGGAACCCTTGGGCTTGTTGGTGTAGAGCCATTCGATGTCGGAGCGGGAGGTAATCGTGCCGGTCGGATTGTTCGGGTTGCAGATGTAGATGAGGCCCGCGTTCTCAGAAGCGGCCACCATTGCCTTCACATCATGCGAGTAGTCTTTCTTCAGAGGTACTTTGACGACTTTGGCTCCGATGAACCTGGCGGCACGTTCGCCGGCTTCGTAACCGGGGTCACCCATGACGAAGC
>JACMLA010000369.1 GCA_014379815.1 Bryobacteraceae bacterium
ATGAGCGCGGCCTCGACTATCTCGAAGATCTGTTTAATCCTGTACAGCTGAAGTTCGAACTTAAGGCCGAGCAGGAAGCCATCGTTATCGCATCGCTCGCGATACATTCAGCTGGCGAAAGAGATTCGCTGCGGGATGGCGAACTCAGGCGCCGTGCTTCCGTCGCTGCTGCATCTCCAGTCGACGATCCTCTCATCAATTCCCTGGTGCAAGCCTCCGATGCTTTCGTTGTAAAACGCGAAACGTTGAAGACCGTCATTGCGGGTTATCACTGGTTCGCGGACTGGGGTCGCGATACCATGATCGCCCTGCCGGGACTCTGTCTGGTGACCGGCCGGTTTGCAGTCGCTCAGCAGATTCTCGAGGCCTTTGCAGGACTGGTAAGCCAGGGGATGCTTCCAAACGTCTTTCCTGACAATGGCAAGACTCCGGAGTACAACACCGTCGATGCGACACTTTGGTACTTCGAAGCGATTCGAGCTTACCTGGCCTACACAGGCGACACAGGATTCGCGTTACGTGTTCTCTATCCAGTCTTGTGTGACATCATCGGCTGGCATCTGAGCGGCACACGTTTTGGGATACACGTCGGCGGCGACAGCTTACTTTGCGCTGGGGAAGAAGGCAGTCAGCTTACGTGGATGGATGCCAGGATCGGAGACTGGGTAGTGACCCCCCGGCGCGGGAAGCCCGTCGAGATTCAGGCGCTTTGGTACAACGCTCTTTGCACTTTCGCCGGAATCGCTGCTTTGGCTAAGGACCGCGAGCAGGAGCAGACCGCTCGCGAAATCGCTGCGAAGGCAAAGCTCAGTTTCAACGAGCAGTTCTGGAACGCTTCAGGCGGTTGTCTTTTTGATGTCGTCTCAGACGCCGGAAATGACGCGACCATGAGGCCGAATCAGATTTTCGCGGTTAGCCTGCATCACACCATGCTCACTCAGGACCGGCTGACTCAGGATCGCGCCCGGCAGGTGGTCCAGTCGGTTCAGGATGAGCTGTTTACTCCATTAGGACTGAGGTCTTTATCACCTCATGAGCCCGATTACCGGCCACATTATCAAGGCGGCGTGCGCGAGCGGGACTCCGCGTATCATCAGGGGGCTGTGTGGCCCTGGCTGATGGGACCGTTTCTCAAAGCGTGGTGTCGTGTCCACGATCGATCGGAGCAGTCACTCACGCAGGCGCGGCAGTGGCTTAAACCTTTTCAGCAGCATCTCTCAGACGCATGCGTGGGTCACATTTCAGAGATCGCAGACGCCGAATGGCCGCATGCTCCCCGGGGGTGCGTCGCACAGGCCTGGAGCACCGCTGAGCTGCTGCGTGCCGCCGTGGAGGATATCCATGGCATCGTGCCGTCATCCAAATCCGACCTGAGTTATGGAGCATTAACGATTTAGTTCGTTTGAAGCTTCGCATTCAGCCTCTACAATAGAGTTCTATGTGCGGAATTGTCGGCTATATTGGGACACGTCAGGCTGTCCCGATTATTCTGGATGGTCTTCGACGGCTGGAGTATCGCGGCTATGACTCAGCTGGCATCGCGGTGCTGGATAGTGATAACAATCTGGCAGTGCGCCGTGCCTCGGGCAAACTGCGGAATCTCGAAGAGGTCATTCGGACCAGTCCTGTAGAAGGTTCATTCGGAATCGGTCACACCCGCTGGGCAACACACGGCCGGCCTACAGAAGAAAACGCACACCCTCATCGCGACTGCAAAGGTGAAATCGTTGTCGTTCACAATGGAATTGTCGAAAATTACCTTGTCCTGAAACATCAGTTACAGGAAGAAGGCCACACATTCGTCACGGAAACAGACACAGAAATCATTGCTCATCTTGTAGAGAAGTACTACAACGGCAATCTGGAAGCCGCTGTTCGATGCACCGTACAGCAGCTCCGCGGCGTCTTTGCGCTGGCGATAATTTCTCGTTCCGAACCGAACAAGATTGTCGCGGCCCGGTCAGGCCCTCCCGCAGTCATCGGCATCGGTGAAGGCGAATACTTCGTTGCATCGGATGTTCCTGCCATCCTCAGCCATACCCGCGACATGTTCTTCCTGAATGACGGCGATATGGCCGTGCTGACTCTGGAAGGTGTCCACCTCACCGACTTCGAGGGTCGTCCCGTCAAGCGGCAGGTTTCTCACATTCTGTGGGATCCCATCATGGCCGAAAAAGGCGGCTATAAGCACTTCATGCTCAAAGAGATTTTTGAGCAGCCGCGCGCGGTTCGCGACACCTTGCTGGGTCGCATCGGGCAGGAGACAGGTCGCGTCTTTCTTGACGAGATGGATATCTCGCAGCGCCAGTTCCAGGAGTTTCGCAGCGTCCGTATCGTCGCGTGCGGAACCAGCTGGCACGCCGCACTCGCGGGTAAATTCATGATCGAGCGACTGGCCCGCATCCCGGTCGAAGTCGATTACGGCAGCGAGTTCCGGTATCGCGATCCTATCATCGGCCCCGATACGCTGACGGTGGTTATCTCGCAATCCGGTGAAACAGCAGACACTCTGGCAGCTCTGCGCGAAGCCAAACAGAAGGGTGCGAAAACACTGGCAATCTGCAACGTGGTCGGCTCCATGATCACGCGGGAAGCCTCTGGAACCCTGCTCACGCACGCCGGTCCTGAAATTGGAGTTGCTTCCACCAAGGCCTTCAGCGGCCAGCTCACGGCTCTGTTTTTGCTGGCGATGTATCTCGGGCAGGTCCGCGGACAGCTCAGCGATGCCGAATCTCAGAAGCTGGTTACCGAACTTTCGCGCGTCCCCGGCAAACTGGAAGGTGTGCTTTCGCACGACGGAGCCATCTACGAAGATCTCGTCCGTGTTCTCTCACGCGCCACAGATTTCCTGTATCTCGGGCGCGGCATTCACTTCCCGATTGCGCTCGAGGGTGCGCTAAAGCTAAAGGAAATCTCTTATATTCACGCAGAAGGTTATCCAGCGGGCGAGATGAAGCATGGTCCCAACGCGCTCATCGATGAGAAGCTTCCCGTCGTGGTTCTGGCAACACGGGATCCGGATAGCGAGGAGAGCCGGGTCCGGTATGAGAAGACACTCTCGAACATTCAGGAAGTGAAAGCTCGCGCCGGCATCGTTGTTTCCATCTGCTGCGAAGCGGACGCCGACGAAGTACGCAAATCGTCTGACCATGTCATCACGATTCCGTCCACCACCGAGCTGCTGCTGCCGCTGATTGAAATCATTCCCATGCAGTTACTCGCGTACCACATCGCGGTGCGACTGGGATGCGACGTGGATCAGCCGCGGAACCTCGCCAAGAGCGTCACCGTGGAATGAACCAGTTCACGACCTCGCTAGCCGTTCGAACCCGTGGCAAAGGTCTGTACATTTTCACCGCTGACGTCGAGACCTGGCTTCGTACCTGCCAGATCTCAACAGGTCTCCTGACGGTCTTTATTCAGCACACATCGGCGTCCCTGACCATTCAGGAGAACGCAGACCCTGATGTAATCCATGATTTGAACGAGTTCTTCGCCCGCCTTGTTCCCGAAGACAACCGCCTGTACCAGCACACGATAGAAGGCCCGGACGACATGCCCGCACACATCCGGAGCGCGCTGACAACGACACATCTCTCGATCCCGGTCGTCCAGCGAAGGCTCGCTCTGGGAACCTGGCAGGGCCTGTATGTATTCGAGCACCGGGCTTCCCCACACACGCGCAGCCTCGTTCTCCACCTGACGGGTGAGTGACACCAGTCCCAGTTTTCACTTGTAATTCCGCAGCGCTCCAGTTAGACTTCTGGAAAGCACTTCCCCCCGTTGCCGCTCGCTCCCCCGCAAAGAGCACTCAAGGATTCCGCGGCATTCCTGCGCGTCTGCTGCCAAAATCACCCATCTCAACGCAGCACAGGAGCTTTGTACCACTCATGTCCTTTCCACAGGATCAGCTGAATTCCTTCCTCGACCGGGGCTTTACGCGCCGCCAGGCTGGCCGCATTGCGACTGTCCTGACCGCAGGCGCAACTCTGCCTTTTTACAACGAGTACGCCATGGCACAGGATGCCGAACGCCGCATGCAGCGCACGCGTGGCCCAATGCCTCCGGACGCCGTGCGAATCAGTTCGAACGAGAATCCCCTTGGGCCATGTAAGGAAGGTCTGGAAGCGCTCACAAAAGTGGCGCAGTACGGAGGCAGGTATCAGCCCTTTGGCGAGCAGGGCGCATTTGTGCAGGCTGTGTCGGAAGCAGAAGGAGTTAAGCCTGGTTACGTCGCTGCCTTCGCCGGCTCGAGCGACCCCTTACATCGATCGATTTGCGCGTACGTGTCACCGACGCGGAGCATGGTTATGGCCGATCCCGGGTACGGCGGAAACACCGCAACCTTCGTCGGAGCCAAACTGCATCGTGTCGCGTTGAGATCGGACTACACGCATGACGTGGAAGCGATGCTGAAAAAAGATCCCGAAGCTGGGATCTACTATGTCTGCAATCCCAACAATCCCAGCGGGACCATTACTCCACGAAAAGACATAGAATACCTTCTGGCCAACAAGAGAAAAGATGCGATCGTTCTGCTGGACGAGGCCTACATTCATCTCTCGGACACGGCCACTCCCGGCAGCGATCTGGTAGCAGCAGACAAAGATGTAATCGTCCTCCGTACGTTCTCGAAGCTTTACGGAATGGCAGGACTGCGGGCCGGTTTTGCTCTTGGTCGTCCTGATTTGCTGCAGAAGATGATGCCTTACGGTTCAGGCATGCTGCCCATTACCGGACTTGCGTGCGCCACTGCCAGCCTGAAAGTAAAAACTCTGATCGCGGAACGCAGAAACATTAACAAAGAAATCCGGGAAGATACTCTGGCGTTTCTGGAGAAGAAGAAGATCAGTTACGTGCCGAGCCAGACGAATTTCTTCATGATGGAAACCAACCGTCCCGGTGCTGAAGTTGTGCAGGCATTCGCGGCGGAGAAGGTTTTCATCGGACGCGTCTGGCCGGCATGGCCCACCAAAGTCCGTGTGTCCGTAGGTACACAGGACGAGATGAACAAGTTCAAGTCGGCACTTGAAAAAGTGATGGCATAGGCCCCGCTCGCCTTCCTGAATTCGTGCGCGGCGCACTCCCCCGGGTCCCAGCAGTGTGCCGCGCATTCCTTTCCCAAAACACGTTAGCTGACGCACGTTCCTAATGGAGGTTCCGAATCCAATGCGCTACCTGTGTCTTCTTCTTGCCTGTGCCGCGATCCTTGGAGCGCAATCATTCCAGGGCTCACTGCGTGGTCGCATTACCGATCCCAATGGCGCTGCCGTGCCCCTGGTGAAAGTGACCCTGATCGACGAAGGCACGTCCTTGAGCCGGGCCACCTTAACTTCCGAGCAAGGCGAATACACGTTCGCGGCTGTCAACCCGGCCACTTACAAGATCACCGTTGAGTCGCCGGGATTCAGCGTCGGCACACGTTCCGGTGTGGTCGTTTCCACTCAAACGACGGTCACCGTAGACATCAGGCTCGAACTTGGAGCGGTATCCGAACAGGTCAACGTGATGGAAGAGGCACCCGCGATCGAGACGGCAAGTGCATCTACAGGGCAGGTTGTCGATCGCCAGAAGCTGATCGACTTACC
>JACMLA010000046.1 GCA_014379815.1 Bryobacteraceae bacterium
CGACGGTCCTGACACCGAGTCCGGGTACCCCGTCGCGCATCAAAGGTCCAATATCTGCGCCCCCACCACCGGGGCTGATCTCGCCAGCACCGATGGGAGACAACAGTTTCCCAATATCCTGCAACAGAGCGAACGATTTCTTTTCGTCCTCGCTTGCACTCCCTGCTCGTCCACCGAACCCAAACCCGAGAGGTCGTTCCGCCCCGCCATCCATTTCGATAGCCGCAACGTGAGTTCCTACTTTTTCTCCGAGGGCCGCCCGATACGCCCGGCCTCCCCGCGTTCCGTTTTCCTCATTGGTCCAGAACACGACCCGCAAAGTTCGCCGGGGCTGCAGGCCCAGTTTGCGGATCAAGGCCACTGCCTGGAGACTCGCAATGACTCCAGTCCCATCATCCTGCGCACCCTGGCCCACGTCCCACGAGTCAATATGCCCTCCAAGGACAACCACTTCTTCAGGCTTTTCGCGACCCGGTATTTCACCAAAGATGTTGGCGCTGTCTGCATCGGGCAGCGTTTGCGCTCCCATTTGCAGGCGAACCTTTACCGGCCCGTTCTGTGCCACTTTCGCTAGCATCATGGAGTCTTCAATCGAGATTGCGGCCGCCGGAACCCTGGGTTTGGCAGGATCGTAAACCAGACTTCCCGTGTGCGGCTGCTGCATCGCAAGTGGTGTCACGGATCGAACCAGTACGGCTACCGCGCCCATTGCCGCTGCCCGTGACGCTCCTGTTGCGCGGTACATCACCGTCTGTCCGTATCCTGTATAAGGTACGTTGAACAGAACAATCCGGCCCTTCACCCGCTCTGCTCCCAGCTTCGTCAGTTCGTCGAAGGAGGAAACCGGTACCACCTCGGCCGTAATTCCGCCCTCTGGCGTCCCCACGCTCATCCCCAGGCCGAGCATGAACAGCTTACGCCGAACCGGTTCCACCACCTCCGCCGACTCCTCCCCTCTGACCCAGTGCGGCACCTTGACTGGCTGCAGAGTCACATTCGCCAGCCCGTCCCGTTTCATCTGCTCGGCGGACCAGCGGACAGCCTCCTCAAGTCCTTTAGAACCGGAAAGCCGGTTTCCAATCTGGTAGCAAAGATGCGAAAGCTTCTCGTATCCGTCATCATCCTTAAGAGCAGCATCGATGAGCCTCTGTGCTGTGACACGATACGTATCGGCAAGATCCGCGGGACTAATGGTCAGAAGACACCCAAGCATGAGAAAAATCACAACAAATCGCAGTCGCATTCAGAAGTCCTTTTCAGAAGTTCACCGGCGACCAGGCCTCTGCGTAACGGGGCATCCTCTGGGTGACGCCTCATCATACCTGACGACGCTAAAATCAGAACTGGAAACCTGCTAATGCGGCTTGGAATCAGTGTCCTTCTTGTTTGTACGTATTTGTCCGCCGGCGACTGGACCGACTGGCGCGGACCTCTCCGCAACGGAACCTCGCCGGAAAAGAATCTGCCCTCCAAATGGTCGACCAGCGGGGAAAACCTTGCGTGGCGCGTGCCTTACGGAGGACGCTCGTCTCCGGTTGTCATGAACAATCGCGTATTTCTGTTGAATCCCTCGGGCAAGGACAAGGATCTGCAGGAGCGGGTGATGTGCCTCGATGCGGATACCGGCAAAGTGCTGTGGGAATACAAGTACAACGTGTATTTGAGTGACGTCCCTCCCCATCGCGCCGCGTGGGCCTCCCCCTCGCTCGACCCCGAAACCGGGAACGTCTACATATTCGGTGTCGGTGGGTCTTTGATTGCCCTGACAAAGGACGGCAAAAAGCTCTGGGAGCACTCTCTCTCAGAAGAAGTCGGTCTTGTGACGACCCACGGCGGCCGCACGGTTTCGCCTATTCTCGAAGGTCCGCTGGTTATCGTCAGCGGGATCACTACGGGATGGGGCGAGCTGTCCCGCGCTGGGCACCGTTTCATGGCTTTCGATAAAAAGACAGGCGAGCCTGTGTGGACCAGCTCGCCCGGTGGACGTCCCTTCGACACAACCTATTCGCCCCCCGTTGTAGCCGAGATCGACGGCACCCCGCTTCTGATGGCCGGCGGCGGTGACGGCACGATTCATGCAATCAAGCTTTGGACCGGCGAGCCTGTATGGCGTTATGAAGTCAGCAAACGTGGCGTGAACACGGGCGTTGCACTGAATGGCACCACGGTAATCGTCAGCCACAGCGAAGAGAATTTCGACACCAGCGAAATGGGTCTGCTTGCGGCGATCGATGGACGCCATAAGGGAACCATCGGCAAGGAACAGGTGAAGTGGCAGGTTAAGAACTGGCAGGGCGGATTCTCCTCGCCCATCGTGGATGGCGACCGCCTCTACCAGATCGACAACGGATCCAACCTCTTCGCTTTCGACGTCAATAACGGAAAATCGCTCTGGCAGCAGAACCTCGGAACCATCCAGAAGTCCTCGCCGGTGTTCGCAGATGGCAAGCTCTTTGTGTCGTCTGAAAACGGCAAGTTCTTCATCCTGAAACCGGGCAACACCAAAGTCGAGGTTCTTAGTGAGATACAGCTAGGCACAGAGCAGGCTCCTGAGCAGGTGCAGGCTTCCGTTGCCATCTCTGATGGGCGGGTTTTCCTGGTCACCGACACGGCAACGTACTGCATTGGGAAAAAGCAGGCGAGTCCCAACGTAGTAACTGCCATTACCTCCAAAGCGCCGGCCGGAGCCGCGGTCGGACACGTCCAGGTAACTCCGGCGGAATTGCTCCTGATGCCTGGAAGTAAAGCCACGTTCCGCGTCCGTTCTTTCGACGCTAATGGCCGCTTCATCCGCGACGAGCCAGCGGCGACGTTCTCGATGGAGAATCTGCGGGGACTGATGACTGGCACTACCTTCACTACGACACCGGACAGCGCGGGCCAGGCAGGATTCATCAAGGCTTCGGTGAACGGCGTTACCGGAACTGCGCGCGTTCGCGTAATCCCCCCGTTGCCATGGACCAACGACTTCACAGCGCTCGCTCCCGGCACCGTTCCTCCTTTCTGGATCAATGCGACCGGTAAATCCAGCGTGCGGGAAATGGAAGGCAACAAGGTCTTGGTCAAGCATGCGGACAACGCATTCACCAAGAGGGCACGGGCCTTCTTTGGTCCGACCACCTGGCATGACTACACCGTCGAGTCCGATGTCAGCGCCGTCGATAAGCGAAGGCAGATGGGGGACGCGGGTGTCGTCGCACAGCGTTATAACCTCGTTCTGTTTGGCAATGCCCAGAGGCTGGAGTTGCAGTCCTGGCAGCCGGAGACCAGTCGCACAGTGATTGTCCCCTTTGCATGGAAGCCAAGCACCTGGTATCGACTCAAGCTACGCGTGCAGAACCTCCCGGACGGCACCGTCAAAGCTTCTGGCAAGGCTTGGCCCACCTCGGAAGCTGAGCCTGAGAAGTGGCTGGTCGAGAAGGTGGAGAAGAACGGGAACCGTGAAGGCAGCCCTGGCATCTATGCAGATGCCCCATTCGAAGTGTACTTCGACAATTTGAAGGTGGCAGCAAATCAATGAACATTCGCATCGTGATTTCGGGCACCGCCCTTGCGGCAGCCAGCGTCCTCCATGCATCGGATCCAGGCACAGGCGACTGGCCGATGTGGGGCGGTACGCCCGACCGCAACATGGTCTCGGCCATGAAGAACCCTCCCACTCAGTGGGATCCGCAAAAGAAGACCAACATCAAGTGGGTATCCACGCTGGGCTCCCAGTCTTACGGTAATCCGGTCGTGTCAGGCGGAATGGTCTTCATCGGTACGAATAACGAAGGCCTGCGCGATCCCAAGCAGACGGGCGACCGGGGCGTAGTTATGGCCTTTCGTGAGTCCAACGGTGAGTTTATGTGGCAGCACACATCCACCAAACTCGCTGCGGGTCGCGTTAACGACTGGCCGTATCAGGGAGTTGCTTCTTCGCCGCTGGTGGAAGGCGAGCGCCTCTACTACGTGTCGAATCAAGCGAAACTCATCTGCCTCGACACCAAAGGCTTTACCGATACCGAGAATGACGGGCCGTTCACCGGTGAGACGCTGAAGGGTCCAAAAGACGCTGACGTGGTGTGGGAATACGACATGATCGAGGAGCTCGGCGCGCATCCTCATAACCTCGCCAACTCTTCTCCAGTCGCTCATGGAGACCTGCTCTATCTGATGACTTCCAATGGTCAGGATGAGAGCCACGTGCACGTGCCGTCTCCGCGCTGTCCGGCACTCATCGCCGTAAACAAGAAAACGGGCAAGCTGGTTTGGGAAGACAATTCTGTGGGAGAGAACATACTTCACGGCCAGTGGTCTTCCCCCACCGTGGCCCAGATCGGTGATGTCCTCCAGGTTGTCAACGCGCAGGGAGATGGCTGGGTCCGGGGATATGAAGCGCTAACGGGCAAGAAGCTGTGGGAATTCGATACCAATCCGAAAGATTCTGTCTGGCCGAAGACTCGTAACGAAACAATCTCGACTCCAGTGATCGTGAATAATGTCGTCTACATCGCCAACGGTCAGGATCCTGAGCATGGCGAAGGCGTCGGTCACCTGTACGCGATTGACCCGACCAAGCGCGGGGACATTACCGAATCAGGCCGCCTATGGCATTACGACAAGATCCGTCGTTCTATCTCGACGGCTGCCTATAAAGACGGCATTTTGTATTACGCCGATTTCAGCGGTTTCCTGCATGCTCTTGATGCAAAGACAGGGAAGCCATTCTGGGTCCACGATATGCTCGCAGCGGTCTGGGCCTCGCCGGTGCTGATCGATGACAAGGTCTACCTCGGCGACGAGGACGGTGACGTCGTGATTCTGCAGCACGGCAAAGAAAAGAAGGTTGTCAGTGAGGTCAACATGGGCAGCTCCGTGTACTGCTCAGTCATCCCTGCCAACAATACTCTTTTCGTGGTGAACCGGAACCAGATCTTTGCCGTTGCGAACGGTGCTGGCGCGAAGGAACCCGCCGCGCCCAAAGCGACAGCATCTCGCTAAGCCGGACCATTAATGAAGATTCGCGCCGCCGCAACCCTTCTGGCGTTCGCCTGCCTGCACGCCGCCGACTGGCCTCAATTCCGCGGCGTGCCACAGATGACCGGAGTTGTCACGGCAAAATTGCCTGCTAAACCACGGGTTCTGTGGACTTTTGAGAATGCAGATCCCATTGAGTCCTCACCTGCGATCGTTGCGGGCGTCGTCTACACGGGAACGAGCGCCGGTGAACTTCTCGCGCTGGATCTCAGCACCGGCAAGCTGAAATGGAGATACAAAGCAGGGGAAGCCATTGGCGAGTCATCGCCGGCAGCGGTCAACAACATCGTCTACATTGGCGACCTTGATGGAACCCTGCACGCCGTCAACGCGATCGATGGAAAGAAGCTCTGGACCCTTGCGACCAAAGGCGAGATCAAGGGGTCGCCGGTCGTACTTGATGGCAAAGTGCTAATCGGTTCCTATGATGGCAACCTCTATGCGGCCGACGCGAAAACGGGTAAGCTTGCGTGGACATTCAAAACCCAGGCACAGGTCCACGCAACGCCTTCGGTGTACAACGGCCTGGCGTTAATCTCCGGTTGTGACGGCTTTCTGCGGGCAATACGTGTCACCGATGGTAAAGAAGCGTGGAACGTAAGTATCGGTGCCTACACAGGGGCATCGCCAGCCTTTGCCGGGACGAACGCGTATTTCGGGACTTTCGACAACCAGATCATGGGCGTTGACCTCG
>JACMLA010000370.1 GCA_014379815.1 Bryobacteraceae bacterium
AAAGATTCCAAAAATCTGAACGGCATACTGTGGAGCGATCCCAATGCCGTTGTCCCTGACACAAAGCTTCCACATTTGTTTGTCGGCGGGCGTAGCGGAAATCTCAATTCGTGGTGGCAAACCAGCCCGGTACTTGATCGCGTTGCTAACGAGGTTCTGCAGCAACTGCAGCAAATGCACTTCCTGAATTCCGAGTACTGGCAGCGGACCTGCTTCAATCGTGGTGCCGCTTTCGTCGATTGCTCCTTTTAAATTGCTGATCACGTGATCCAGCACCGCCCGTGCACTCACAGGCACAATTGTTTCCTGCGGAACTGCAACCGCCTGTGTGTAGACCAGCAGATCCCGGATCAGCAGTTCCATTCTTCTGGCACCCTGCGTGGTAAAGCCCAGGTAGGCTTCAGCCTGTTCGTCCAGTTGGTTCTTGTATCGCCGCTGTAACATCTGGCTATAAATCGACACCATCCGTAACGGCTCCTGCAGGTCATGACTGGCAGAGTAAGCAAACTGATTGAGGTCTTCGTTGGCGCGTCGCAACTCAGCGTTAGATTGCTCCAGTGCCAACACCGCAGTCTTTTGGACGTCAATGTCGATGTTGACGCCGATCATCCTCTCCGGTTCACCTTGCGGACTGTACTGAAATTGCGCCTGACCTCGTAACCATCGATGTGTGCCGTTGGGAAGCACTGCCCGAAACTCATAGGTAAGGTCAGACCTCTTGTCCCGCAAACAGTCTCCAATCTGACTCAGGACGTGTTCCGCGTCGTCCGGCTGAACCCGCTTTCTCCAGCTGGCAAGATCGCCCTCAAACGCCCCTTCTGCTTCCCCGTACAGCGCTTCCAGCTCCGGAGTCCAGACAATACTGTCCTGGGGAATCAACCACTCAAAACTGCCAATGCGCCCCGCTTGTTGCGCCAGCCGCAGACGCTGTTCCCGGTTTCGCAACTCACGCGTAACCCGTGCTCTCTCGATAGATTCCCAGCAACGGTCGCCGGCCAGTTGAACCAGTTCTACCTCATCCGGCTTCCATTGTCTTGGTGTTGTCTGATGGACTGCCAGAGCCGCGACAAACCTTCCGGCTTTCTTCATCGAGACGCATACGACAGCCCGAATCTGGGTGGCACGGTACGGTTCGCGGACCTTTACAGTACGTTCATCTGTCTCGGAATCCTGCACCACATACGGCCTTCCCTCCCGCATCAGGCGGAGGCACTCATCCCCGAACTGGTCAAACGTGTATCGACCCTTTATCGTGGGCACATTCCGGCTGTAATCACCCGTCAGGTTGAAGGTATTTTCATCTTCTTCCACATCGGCATAGGCGCAGCGGTCCGCTCCAACAAACTCACACGTCAATTGCGCGATAATCTGCGTGATTTGCTCAGGATCGTTGAGCGGTCGAGTGGCATCGTCCAGAAGGGCAAGGAATCCCGCTTTCCTCTCGGCGCGCTTTCGTTCCGTGATGTTGCGGAAGTAAACGGAAAGAACCTGTGGGGATGGGTACGCCCGCACATCAAACCAACCGTCCAGAGGGGAGTAGAAGGCTTCGAAATGCACGGCGATGCCATCCCGCCGCGCCCGATGATACTCGTGCCAGAAGTTGGTGTCCACAGTACCCGGGAAAGCTTCCCACAAGTTTCTGCCTATCAGGTCTTCCCGCTTACGTTGCAGAAGGTTCTCGGCCGCCTTGTTGACATAGGTGAAGAGCCAGTCGGTGTCCAGTGCGTAGAAAGCGTCGGTGATGCTCTCCAGAATGCTGGTGGCCTGGTCACGCGCAACAATCCGCGCGCGTTCCATCTGCTCTCTGGATACCGCCAGAGCCACTGTCTGGGCAAGAGTATTCACAACCGCAGCCTCGTAGTCGCCTGGCGTGTCGGCCTCGGATGAGTAGAGCGCCACCGTTCCCAGCAAGTGTCCGGCTCTGTCGCGAACGGGAAACCACCAGCATACTGTCGCATTCTCTGCGTCAGAGGCGCGGGACAGTTCACCATGCTGAATGAGTTTGCCGTTCTCATCTATCAGCAGTACCGACGCACAACGTTTTGCAGAGACAAGCTTCTCTACCTCGGCACACAGTAAATCCAGAACCGCGGTGAGGCTCGCACCTTCGCTGATCGACTCCAGAGTTCGCCTCTGTGCTGCATGAAGCAATTCCGCGCGCCTGGATTCTGTAATATCGGCGCAGTTGCCAACCCACTCCTGCAGCTTGCCGTCGCCCGAGAAAACAGGAACGCCCGAAGCAAGAATGTCCCGGTACTCACCGTCATGTCTGCGAAGCCGGTAGTTGCACTGGTAGCGTTGCAACCGATCCAGTGCTTCGCGCCACGCTTGCTGAGTGTGCTCCCGATCGTCGGGATGCAACGCTTCCAGCCATCCCCAGCCGGAGTACTGTTCGAAAGTCTGACCCGTGAAGGAGGTCCACCCAGCGTTCTCAGCCACCATTCCACCTGCCCCGTCGGTGGTCCAGATCAGTGGAGAAATCGTTTCCAGGAGCGTCCTGTAGCGCTGCTCCGATCTCTCCAGTTGTTCGATTACCCGCGTGTAGTCGGTTACTTCCTCCGTTCTGTGCGTCATCAGCGTGGTAGGCCGTTCGGGCTCTGCTGTTCCGATTGTGTCATCAAGCATCCGGTTTCC
>JACMLA010000371.1 GCA_014379815.1 Bryobacteraceae bacterium
CTTGCCCGGTAATTCCTTTGGGTATAACCTCTCCATTCCACAGACGGATAATCAGGGCGTTGCCAAGTTTGACCAGATGATCGGGGACAAGCACCGCTTCAGCCTTCGGTACTTTTTCGATGATTACTTCAGACTGAACAACGACGGGCTTCTGGATTTTAACTCGCAGTTCAACTGGGCAACACACAACGCAACGATTAACGACACCCACACGTTCAGTCCCAACGTGACCAACGTTGCGACGATCACCTTTAATCGCAATACCTTCATCCGCAGTCCCCTGTCGACTCCAGCCGGAGCATCTTCGTGGGCGGAACTGGGCTGCCGCTCCTGTCCGCAACTCGCGCCTGCCGGTGTACCTGAGCACTGGAACGTGGCGATTAACAATGGCTTTAACGTACGTTCCAGTACCGCGTTCTTCAGCTACATGCAGAACTGGCAGGGAATCGATAACCTGAGCATCGTAAAAGATCAGCATCTGATTTCGGTTGGAGGCGAGATCTCCAGGTCCCGCAGGAATGGCCGTGAATTCTTTAACGCTGCTCCAGTTTTCACTTTCAACGGACAACGGAGTGGAGCTTCGGGTTACGGGTATGCCGACTTCTTCCTGGGTGTGCCGGTTTCGGTCCAGCAAAACACGCCGTTGCGCAGTTATCCCGTCAAGTGGACTCCATTCCTCTACATCCAAGATGACTGGAAAGTCCGCCGTCGTTTCACCCTCAATCTGGGCTTGCGCTGGGCTCCGTATGTGCCTGTGACGGAGTTGCGCGACGAGTTTGCCGCATTCCGCCCAGGTCAGCAATCCACTGTGTATCCTCTTGCTCCACAGGGAATGGTGTTTGTAGGAGATGAAGGAGTGGGCCGGGGCATTACCAACGCCGGATACAACAAGCTGGAGCCGCGTTTTGGTTTTGCATGGGATCTCTTCGGCGATGGAAAAACGAGTGTGCGCGGCGGCTACGGTGTTTTCTTCGACACGCTGCGTCTGGTGTCGATCAACAACTTTTCCACGCGACAGCCCTTCACTCTCGGGCTGACCACTAATGATCCGGCCAGTTTGACCGACCCCTATCAGAATCATCCAGGCAATCTGCAGGCTCTGTTGTCATTCGATAATTCGAGCACGGCGAACCGGGCCCAGCGTCGTTTCGTGCGACGAGTGCAGATGAACTCGATTGACCCGGATTTCACGACGGGCTACATGCAGCAGTGGAACCTGAGCATCCAGCGCGAGCTGTTCCCAAGTTTCGTGGTGACAGCCGCCTACGTTGGCTCCAAGGGAACACACTTTCAGATGACACAGGAGCTGAATCCAGCTACCTATATTCCCGGTCAATCGACTGCAGGCAACATTGATCAGCGGAGAATCTACGGGGACTACGAACGCATTCAGAACCTGCAGGCTTCGGCCTTCTCTACCTACAACTCGCTGCAAGTTAGCTTTCGGCAGAGATTCTCGGGGGGGCTCTCGCTTCTTGGCTCCTATGTATGGTCCAAGTTTATAGATCTGGCTTCCAACGATGGCAATGGTGGAACTGCGGCTCAAGGCACGAATCCTTTCAACTGGCTCTCCGACAAAGGCCTCTCGGATTTCGATGTGCCGCACCGCGTCG
Organism: Bryobacteraceae bacterium; assembly: GCA_014379815.1. Next base: position 1,614 of record JACMLA010000371.1, read on the forward strand.
TGACTTCGTTCATCTGGGAACTCCCGTTTCTGAACTCGGGGCGTGGTTTACGTCGAACTCTCCTCGGAGGCTGGCAGTTGAACGGCATCGTTACGCTCCAGAGCGGTCAGCCGTTCAGTGTTGCCGCTGGCGAAAACCGGAGTCTGGCGGGCGGTGCCGGCGATCGTGCGGATTTGCTCTACACACCAGCCGTCTACTCGGATAAATCACGGGGCGAACAGGTTAGCAAGTACTTTGAGACCGAAGCTTTCGGGCAGCCGGCTTTGGGCACCTTCGGGACTTCAGGCCGGAACATTCTGCGGGGCCCCGGCCTTGCGAATGTAGACGCGGCACTTTTCAAGGATTTCCGTGTCGCCGAAGGAAAGCGATTTGAGCTTCGCTGGGAAGTCTTCAATACGCTAAACCGGCCGAACTTCTTTAATCCGGTCGCCAGCCGCACGAACTTGGCAGTCGGCCGGCTGACTGCTGCAAGGGATCCCCGAATTATGCAATTTGGGGCGAAATTCGTCTTCTGAGGGAACGCGTCAAATCGTTTGCAACTCTTCTTCCAGCAACTGTTTCTGGTAGAGGTCGGAGTAGTAGCCGCCACGGGTCACCAGTTGGTCGTGGGCACCCTGTTCCACAACCCGGCCGTGTTCAATTACGAAGATCTTATCCGCGTTGCGTACGGTTGACACCCGGTGTGAGATCAGGATCGTTGTCCTTCGACCCATCGTGTCCTGGAGTGCCTGCAGAATCTTCTCTTCGGTCATGGTGTCGACGCTGGAAAGCGCGTCATCCAGAATCAGAATCGTACTGTCCCGAAGGATGGCTCTTGCTATCGCTGTTCGCTGCTTTTGTCCACCCGAGAGAGTAATGCCTCGCTCGCCAACTTCCGTGCCGTAGCCTTCGGGAAATCCTTCTACATCAGGCGCCAGACCTGCGGTTTCTGCTGCGTTGTGGATCTGCTCTTCTGTTGCGCCTGGCACACCGAAAGCGATGTTTCCGGAAAGCGTGTCGCTAAATAGAAACGTTTCTTGCGGAACAAATCCGATGCGGTTTCGAAGCTCTGCCGGATCGTAGTCTTTCACATCGTGACCATCTACCAGAACTGTGCCCGAGGTTGGATCCAGCATGCGCGGAATCAGATGGACCAGGGTACTTTTCCCGCTGCCCGTATGGCCTACGATCGCTACCGTCGAACCTGCTTCAATCCGAAGTGAGATCCCGTCCAGCGCTTTGCGCCCGGCGAAATCCACGTGCACGTCACGGAACTCAATGTCGCCCAACGGCTTGGTTACGACGATGGGATTGGGTGGGGCTGCAATCGTAGGTTTGTGCAGCATAATCTCGTCGATTCTCGACAGGGATGCCGTTCCCCGCTGCGTGAGATTCACGACCCAGCCCAAAGCGATCATGGGCCACACAAGCATACCCATGAAAGTGTTAAACATCACGAAGTTGCCAAGAGTAATCTCCCGGGCAAGGAGTCGGGTGCCGCCCGCCCACAACACGCAGAGGAACGCCAGGCCGACCATAGCCTGAAGAGTCGGCATGAACATGCCCTGAGTCCGGGCCAGACCTACGTTCTCATGTATGAAATCTCTGTTGATCGCCTCAAAGCGGTTGAGCTCGTATTGCTCCTGTGTATAGGCACGGATGACACGTACTCCAGCGAGATTCTCCTGAACCCTGCTGCTGATATCGGAGAACATCGCCTGGATTTTTTCGAACCTGCTGTGAATAGTCCTGCCAAACAGAATCACAACAAGGCTGATAACCGGAGTCGGCGCGAGGGCTATCAACGTCAGAGGCCCATCGACGGTTGCCATTACTGCGACAGAAAACACCAGCATCAGAATGGTTTCGGACCAATACATCAGACCCGGTCCGAGCATCATTCGCACAGCATTCAGGTCATTTGTCGTTCGGGCCATGATGTCGCCCGTTCGGAACTTTGCGTAAAAGTCGCCTGACAAACCTACCAGAGTCTGAAACAATTCGTTACGAAGATCGAATTCGATATCACGTGAAATTCCGATCAGAATGACACGCATGTGGTATTGAAAGAAGCCTTTCAGCGAAGAAAGTACAACCAGACCAACGGCGGACCATAGCAGAAAACTCAGATCGAAGTTTCGTACGAGCGAATCGATAGCCGTTCCGATTACGAAGGGCTGTGCCACTGCAAGTCCATTCTTCAGAAGCAAGGCACCCATGCCAAGAAACAGCTGTCTGTTATAACGCTGGAAGTAGGGAGTTAGTCTGCGAATTGCCTGTTTCACTCACAGTCCTATCAGGTTGCTTAACGTTTTCGAGAACTCATAAAAGGCAGTCTTCTGGCCTTGCCGATCGCGCCACCAGGATGTTGGATTGAAGTACTTGTCGGGTGCCGCAATCATGTGCACCTCGACTTCGCCGCCCAGCCTTTTCCGGAAAATTCGTCCTGCTCTTGCGGTATGGAAATTGCTGGTCACTACCAGTAGACGCTGAATCTTCCGCCTGCGTAGTTCCGGCTGAAATACTCGCGCCTCTTCCTCAGTGGAACTGGCATTCAGACGGCATGCTTCAAGAATCGCCGGATTGCAACCTCCCTTGACGGCATACGCGATCGCCAGATCCGCTTCGTTTTGACCGTACAGGAGCATCGGCCCGCTAACGAGGATAGTCGGTACAAAGCCGGAAGCAGCTACCTCGCATGCTTTCAGGATCCGTTCGCCTTTCCAGTCCCCGGCCAGTACCAGCAAAGCGTCCGCTGCCCGGGGCGCTTCATCCTGCACCAGAAGGTAGCCGACGCCCGGGAGCCATACCGGAGCGGTGAAGAATAATGTGAGCGCGGCAAGCAGAACGACAGCCGCGAGCAAGACGACACGCCGGGAACGGTGTCGGTTACTTCTCGTCGGAGTTCTTGTCGAGATGGCCAACGGTCTTCAGACGCTGGAAGAGACGTTCTACTTCCGCCTCGTCTTCAGGAAGGAGCAGACGGTACCGTGGAGAGGGCAGATGCCGGCGCTCCAGAGAGGGCAGAGCTTCGCCCCAGAATTGTTTGTACGGAATTCCATCGATGAGGGCATTCCGGGCACAACGTCGCAGGTGACGCAGCAAACTCTTCCCGGAATCGATGTCGCCGGGGTACACGAGCGTTACGCGGCGCTCTCCCGTCAGTGTAAGCTGGACCACCAGAGGCGAAATCCACGAGGTCCGATCCAGTCTGCGGATCTCTGCCCACTGAATGATTCGCTTACCCAGCGCGAGGTGATGCTCGTACACCTCCACGGAAGGCTGGATGGCCAGAATCAACAAGATAGCGGCGCTTCCGAGGAACAATACCGAGGCGATCCATGCTGGTGGCCATTGCACCGCAACCCACCCGGAAAACACAGCCAGAACCACAGCGGTAAGACCCGCTGACAGGTAGTGGCGCGAGGGCGAATAGGTGTTCATGACTGACCCCAAGTCTTAGACTAACGCCGCTGGCCGAAGGCGTCAAACCTTCTCCTCAGGTCGACCGAACTACGGTCGTGGCCCGCCAGATGTAGTGTACTCCGCTGACGACTGTAGCGGCGGCGACCAGAATCGTCGTAAGTGGAACCACTGCATCAGTCAAGGGCACTTCCGCGCAGGATCCGAGCAGTATCAGAGCACCGGTAATCTGGAACAGAGTACTGATTTTTCCTGGAATGCTGGGCGGAAAGTCACGGATAGACGTGAGTGCAAAAGCACCACCGACCATCGCCAAAATGATTACATCCCGGCAAACGACAAGCCATGCCAGCGCCGGTGGAGCCACTCCACTGATCCCGAAGCTGATGTACAAGCCCGTTAGCAGAAACTTGTCCGCGACGGGATCGAGGTACGCGCCGAGGCGGGAGGACCAGTTGAAGCGGCGGGCCAGGAACCCGTCAGCCGCATCGCTGAGGCCCGCAATGAGGCTTAACCAAAGCGCGAACTCGCAATGACCATCCAGCACATCCCGGATGATCAAAGGAGTCAGCAGGATTCGCAGGCAGGTCAGCAGATTTGGCAGCCACGCCATCGCTGCGGTCAGGATACCAGGGCGTCGGTCACTCTGAGAGCGAGCTCGTCGAAAGTCAGGATTTCGTACAAATTCGGATCCGACATGATGCGGGCTACCAGAGCGGTGTGCATCGCATGACCGGCGCGTTCTGCCACTACATGGCCGATGAGGGGTTTGCCGATCAACGCCAGATCTCCGATCAGATCCAGCACTTTGTGACGACAGGGCTCGTCGGCGAATCGGAGCCCATCTGGATTCATTACCGAACGATCTTCAAAGCACACCGCGTTGTCGAGAGACGCACCCCGAATCAGACCCATGTTCCGCATCTGATCCAGCTCAGCGGCGAAGCCAAATGTTCTTGCAGGAGCGATCTCGGACGCATACCGTTCCGGGGTCATTTCCATATGTAAGGTTTGATGGCCAACCAGAGGGTGGTCGAAGAAAATGTCGCAGGTCAGGAGGAAGCGATCCGCGGGCAGGATGGTAATTCTCTTACCTGGGACCTCCACGCTGATTTCTTGCTTGACGCAAAGATAGCGGCGTTTTCTTCGAAGTTTCCGGATACCGGCTTCCCGAATCAGCCGGATGAAAGGCGCACCACTGCCATCGGCTATCGGGACCTCCAGGTTGTCGATCTGGATCACTGCATTGTCGATTCCGAAGCTGTAGAGGACGCTAAGAAGGTGCTCTGTGGTGGAAATCAGCACACCTTGCCGCATCAGGCTGGTCGCATAACTGACGCGGGCAACATGGCTATAGCACGCTGGAATGCGAAAATGTTCGAGGTCGGAACGTTCGAAAACGATGCCGGTGGAGGCGGGAGCGGGCAGGATTTTTAGTCTTGCTGGCACGCCGTGGTGAAGTCCGACACCACTGATGGAAACCGGCTTTGCGATCGTTGTCTCAAATCGCAGGGCGCACCTCGAATACCTCCAACGTCATTTGCCTCATCAGAGTAGCACGGCGGTAACCATGAGCAACTAGATATATTTCATAGGTTTAGGGCTCGTCAACCGTTGCGCGGTGGACACGATTTCAGCTGAGAAATGTGGCGTTTCAGCCACGTTCTGCGGCTGAGGGGAGGTGGGCAGCGCGACTCAGGGGAGGTGGGCAGTATGATGAGGGCTGAGTGCGTCGCCCCCGCCTGTTTCTTATCGACACATACGGATTTATCTTCCGGGCCTATCATGCACGTGCCCGTTCGGGCGCGCCGCCAATGCGGACGAGCAAAGGCGTTTCCACCGAAGCAGTCTTCATTTTTCACAACATGCTGAAGAAGCTGCTCACCGACTACAAGCCGGAGTTCATTGCGTCAGTCTTCGAATCAGGTCAGACTTTCCGGTCCGAGCAGTTCGCGGAATACAAAGCGAATCGTTCTGAAATGCCGCCTGATCTCGCGCCTCAGATTCCACTCGTGCGTCGGCTTCTGGAAGCGATGCGGATTCAGATGCTCGAGTTTCCGGGCTTCGAGGCAGATGACGTAATCGGAAGCATTGCCCGGCGAGCCGAAGAAGAGGGTGAAGCTGACGTTGTGATCGTCTCGAGTGACAAGGACATGCTGCAACTGGTGACTGACCGGGTTAGCATGCTGAATCCGATGAAAGACGACACACTGTATAACCCTGCCAAGGCTACTGAGTTTATGGGTGTGCCTCCCGGCGCGGTCCCCGACCTTCTGGCATTGAAGGGTGATTCGGTGGACAACATCCCTGGGGCACCTGGCATTGGGGACAAGGGCGCCAGGGACCTGATCCTGCGCTTTGGGAATGTAGAGACTGCGATAGCGAGAGCTGCTGAAGTAGAGCGCAAGACCTACCGCGAAAGTCTGCAGAACAACAAGGAACAGATCCTGCTCAGCAAGAAGCTGGCGACTATCGATGTGAATACGCCAATCGAATGGTGCATGGCTTTGATAGGGGCTCAGGAAGTTGACGTGCCTGTGTTGCGGGATCTCTATAAAGAGCTTGAGTTTTTCTCCCATCTCCGGGAACTCAAGCCTGTAGAGTCGACAGCAAATAAAGATTTCCAGACGCTTTTAACTGAGGAGGAAGTAAAGGCCTTCGTCGACTCTATCCCACATGACACAACGGTAGCTGTCTCGGTGGATGCCGGAATTGGATTGGCATTTGCCGAGGATCAGGCGAGGGCCTTTTCTTTTGAAGTCGCCTCACCCGCACGTTTGCTGCTGGAGGACGAATCCCACTCCAAGATTGCGCACGATTCCAAGTCAGTGACTCTTCAGCTTGCAGAGAATGGAATTACGGCACGTGGTTTTCGGCATGACGTGATGTTGACTGCTTTTCTTCTTGAAGCTGATCCCGGCGGGAGCGCCTGCGACGTACTCGCGGAAAAATTTCTGGATCGCAAACTTGGCTCGACTCTGGAGGCCCGTGCGGACTGTGCCCGCGAGCTCTGGTCTGCGCTCGCCCCAGCGGTAGCAGAACGGGGGTTCGATAAGGTCTATGACGAGATTGACTTCCCTCTCGTCGCCGTCCTGGTCCGGATGGAGCAAGCCGGGATCCGCATCGATCCGGCGCAACTAGGTGTTCTATCGCTGCACCTGGAAACGGAACTTAGTCGGCTGTCAGAGCAGATCCACGTACTAGCTGGTGGATCTTTCAACATCAACTCACCCCAGCAACTGGCGAAGGTTCTATACGACGATTTGAAATTGCCTGCGCCGATGAAATACGGCCGAGGTAAATCCACCTCCACAGCCGCCGATGTTCTTGAGGAACTGGCGGAGACTCACGACATTGCCCGGATGGTTCTGGAGTACCGCCAGCTCGCGAAGCTCAAGGGTACGTATGTGGACGCACTCCCTGCTCTGATTCGCCCGGGCACGGGGCGTATTCATACGACCTTCAACCAAACGGGAGCCGCTACAGGCAGGCTTTCTTCTTCTAATCCGAATCTTCAGAACATTCCTATTCGTACTGAGCTTGGTAGGGAGATCCGCGCCGCCTTCATCCCGAGAGAGGGCTGGAGACTGATCGTTGCCGACTACTCTCAGATCGAACTGCGCCTGCTTGCGCACATGTCCTTAGATACGGTCCTCGTCAGTGCGTTCCGCAACGGAGAAGATATTCACACACGAACTGCCGCCGAGGTGTTTGGAGTCGGACCGTTGATGGTCACGCCGGAGATGCGGCGCAATGCGAAGGCGGTCAACTTTGGAATTGTCTACGGCCAGACGCCCTTTGGACTTGCGCAATCGCTTGGGATCGACCGCAAAGAAGCGGAGCTCTACATCCGGGCCTACTTCGACAGGTATTCCGGGGTTCGCAAGTGGCTCGACGCACAGATGGCTGAGGTCCGCCAATCCGGTGTGTCGAGGACGCTGGTGGGACGAGAGCGGCCGATACCCGATATGCATTCCCGCAACCCGAATGCCCGCGGCTTCGCGGAGAGGACTGCGGTCAACACACCGTTGCAGGGCAGTGCCGCGGATCTCATCAAGCTGGCCATGATTCGAATCGATCAGAAACTTGAGAAATTCGAGGCGCGCCTGCTGCTGCAGGTTCACGACGAGCTGGTATTGGAGGCGCCCGAATCGGAAGCAGCGGAAGTCCGACGGCTGGTGAAATACGAGATGGAAAATGTGCTGCGTCTCGAGGTGCCTCTTCTGGTAGATACCGGCGTCGGAACCAATTGGCGGGATGCCAAGTGATAAGAGCCGAGTCTACCCTCGCGGGCGTTCTGGCGCTTTGCCTGATTGGGTGCGGCAGGACCGACTCGCTACCGACGAAGTCCGCCTCTCCTGAGCCTTCGACGCCACCGGAGACTTACAAGGTTCGATTTAGCACGACGCGGGGAGACTTTGTGATCGAGGTGAATCGCCAATCTGCGCCTAAAGGTGCAGACCGGTTCTATAAACTGATTGTCGACAAGTTTTACGACGGAGCCCGTTTCTACCGCGTGCGCCCCAAATTTGTTGTGCAATGGGGCATTAGTAAAGATCCGAAAAGCAACGAGCTCTGGAAGCAACTGCGACTCGCCGATGATCCGGTTAAGTTGACGAATTCGCGGGGGACGATCTCGTTTGCCACCGACGGTCCCAATACGAGGACGACTGAAGTATTTATCAACCTGGTGGACAATCCACAGCTGGATGGCCGGGGCTTCGCGCCAGTTGGAAAAGTCGTTGAGGGTATGGAAGAAGTGGTGGACGAGCTGTATTACGGTTATGGCGAGGTACAGCCGAAAGGCCGGGGTGTCGACCCGGTGAAGTATATGACCGAAGGCGACGTGTACATCGAACGCAGCTTCCCCAATCTCGACGGGATTCAGTCGGCCAGGATTGTTCGGTGACGCTGTGCCGGTGGACAGGAAGCTTGTTAGACTGAAAGGGTTCGAAGATCGGTGAGGTGGCAGAGTGGTCGAATGCGGCGGTCTCGAAAACCGTTGAACCTTTACGGGTTCCGTGAGTTCGAATCTCACCCTCACCGCCATTCAGAATGGGATCGAAGGGCGGATCCCGCCATCGTGAGCCGGTGTTTTCCCGCAATCTCGTCCAGCATCACCAGTCCCGCATCCCGTTCCGCGTAACGGTAGCCCGAAACAGTCCGGTTGTGACAAGGGCGAGTCCCTCAAGCAGAGCCCTCTCGACAGTCTTGGTATCGGACCCAAGCTCTCTCACAATGTCTTCCGGAACTTGCACGTTCATCTCCACGAGTACTTTTGTTCTATTATCCTTGAGGAATGACTCCATTGGCTGGAGTTGCCCCGGACCTACAGCAATCGCACTGTGCAAAATACGGGTTTCTAAATCTTACGCGGATGGCCCCATTTCACGTTCGCAACGGGCGGCGTGGGAAGAGAACCTGGCTAGCGAAATCGAAAACAGACCGCGTGGACATCCGAAACGAGCTGAAGGCAAACTTCAATGGCTCGCGCTATTGGACATTCAGCTTCGCGCTCAATCAGCCGTCTGTGGGGACCGAAGAAGTCGGCGCGATCAACGTGAACATCTTGAAGTCCAAGGGTGGGTGACCATCTCGAATCCCGACCTCGCATTCGCGCGCCTTGGCAATAGCACCCCTGGCCTGGACACCAGGACGCCACAGCTCAACTTTCTCGCTGGCGAGCAGGTGGACGGCCCCGCGCCGGGTGTTCCCGCGCAAAACGCGAATACGCATTTCCTGCAGCGTTTTGCCTTGCGGCCCGCATGGCAAGTATGACCAGACAGCCGCCATGAAGTTTGCCCTGGAACATCAGAACCCATTGGTGACCGGCGCGGTCATCAGTGAGAAACAGGGGGGAGTCTATCCCGAGACCTGCTACTTGCTGTTGACCGTCAAGGATCCGAACGTGCTGCTCTGGGCACTGAAATCGCACGATGACGGGATAGAGCAAGGCTTGATCGCACGGTTCTGGAATGTTTCAAACGCTGCGGCTCGCACGGAAA
>JACMLA010000372.1 GCA_014379815.1 Bryobacteraceae bacterium
CAGCGGTCCAGGGGTGGTCACTTGCAGTGGAAGTCCCAGCAGAAAGTCTGCGGGCGCAGATCCGGTGATGGTGCCGGTAAAGGTAAAGCCGCCGCGAGGGTTGTTATTCGCGGTCCTTGCCGTGGCAACACGGCGGATGTCGAAACCGACCGCAATGTTATGAGCTCCCCGGGTGATGCTGAGCGAGTCGGCAAATTGCGTAGTGGTGTCGTTCTGATACCAGTTGCTCGAAGCCATGTTCTGGCCCCCAATCGGAAGGTAGTTAGTGATTCCGAGATTCGGCAAACCTGGATTATCGGCATCCGTCGTGTAGCCTGGGATGCCAAGCGCCGTGCCCGCACCCGGGTTGTTGCCGGTGAAGAAATTTTCGGAGTCGATTCTCGTATGCTGACGTCCCGCCCGGAAATCGTTGACGATGGTCGGAGAGAAAACCTGCGTGTAGCCAATTACCAGATTGCGGTCCCGGACAGGCTGGGTGTACCCGTTGAAGGGATTCGAATTTCCATTCAGCAGATCTGTATTTGCCCACGCGTATCGGCCAAACAACCGTGTATTCTGCGTGATGTTGTGGTCGAGCCGGTGGACCAGTTGATTTCCGTCATTCGCGTTCGGAACATTTACGTTGTAATTGTTATTGATGCCGGGACCGGTTGGCAGCGGCATATATTGCAGCGCGCGAAGCGCCTGTGGAGACAGCCGGGACTCCGGTATGCGGTTCCCCTGAAAGGAAGGGCGTGCCGGATCCAGCGGGTCGATAATCGCGGTTGTCGTCACCTCAGAGAAGTCGCCCCGGCGCATCAGCGGCGTCAGGACAGTTTCGATCGTCGGCACGGCCTGGCGGTTCCGAAGACCTTCGTAATTCGACAAAAAGAACGTTCGATTCCGGCCGTCATACAATCCCGGAATCACAACGGGGCCTGCGACTGCATACCCAAACTGATTCTGGCGCAGCGGCGCCTGTGATATCGACCGGTTCTCGAAATAGCCACGCGCATCCAGAATGTTGTTGCGCAAAAAGTGAAACACGGCGCCATGCACAGCGTTTGTGCCGCTCTTCGTGATGACATTGATCTGCACGCCCATGTAGTGCCCGTATTGCGCCGGATACGTTCCAGTCTGAATCTGGGTCTCCTGAATCGCGTCGACCGACGGCCGGAACGTGGTGGTGGTGATCAGGTTGTTCATGATGCTGACCCCATCCATCGAGAGGCTGTTCTGGATTTCCCGAGTGCCCGCGCCGATAAATCCTTCACCGCCGCCCGGGTTGCCGGTCGGAGTCTTGCGGCCAGGCAGAACCGTAGGCACGATCAGGGCGACACGAAGCGAATTGCGGTTGTTCAGAGGCAGCTCCGTAACCGCTTTGGTACTGATAACCTCCGTGAGAGTCGCATCTTCCGTGGAGATCGGCGGCACGTCCGCGGTTACTACCACCTGCTGATTCACCTGCCCAAGCGTCAGCGTGAAATCGTTGCGCACTGTTTGATTGACAGCTACCGGAATGCCTCTCTTGATGTAGGTCTCAAATCCACTGTTGGTGACCGTGATCTCATACGTGCCGTTTCGGACGAATTGAAACTCGTAGTAGCCTTCCTCGTTCGTGCGAGCGGTCAGGTCCTGCCCTGTATCTGTGTTTCGCGCGACGACCTGCGCACCGGAGACATTAGCGCCCGCACCATCGCTGACATTGCCCACAAGGGCAGTGGTGGAGGCAAGCTGGCCAAAAGCCGGGTACATGCCGAACAGAGAGATCGTCACGGCAAGAAGTAAGTGTTTCATTGGAAGACCCCCTTTGGGTACACTAACTGCAAACATAAGCTGAAGCGAATGGCGTTATTGTAATCGACAACGGCGCGTTGTCGCACGGCGGTCAAAAGAAGGAGCAAAATGGCAAATCGAAGAAGTTTTCTGCAGTCGATGGCGTCTCTGCCAGTGATCGGGGGGCTTGTGCCAGCTGCTCTGGCAGGAGCCAGCCCTAAGGGGCGCGATTACTTCCAGGAACTGGGAGTGCGCACTTTCGTCAATGCTGCCGGTACTTACACGACGCTCACGGCTTCGCTGATGCAGCCAGAAGTGGTGGCAGCCATCCAGTACGCGTCGAAGCAATTCGTTTCCATTGTCGAGTTGCAGGACAAAGTCGGGGAACGTATCGCAGCGATGCTCGGAGCCGAATCAGCCATGGTCACCTCTGGCGCCGCGGGAGCACTCACCTGCGGGACCGCAGCCTGCCTCACGGGAACTAACCAGAAAGCCATTTTGCAGATCCCGGATCTGACCGGACTCAAGAGCGAAGTCATCGTCCAGAAGCTGCACCGCTACGGGTACGATCACGCGGTTCGTGCAGCAGGGGTACGGATGGTCGAGGTCGAAACTGCCGAACAGATGGAACGCGCCGTTAACCCGAACACAGCGATGATGCTTTTCTTCAACGACGCCGACCCACGGGGGCAGGTAAAGGCCGCAGACTTCGTAGCCTTCGGAAAGAAGCACAACATTCCGACCTTCAACGACGCATCAGCGGATGTGCCTCCCGTGGAGAATCTCACGAAGTACATAAAAATGGGGTTCGATCTCGTCACGTTTTCTGGTGGCAAAGGGCTGCGAGGACCGCAGAGCGCCGGCGTGCTTGCAGGACGAAAGGACTTGATCCAGGCCGCGCGCCTCAACACCTCTCCCTACAGCGATTCCATCGCTCGCGGCATGAAGGTGAATAAAGAAGAGATGCTCGGCATGTTAGTGGCGCTCGAGGTCTTTACAAAGAAAGACCATGATGCCGAACGTTCCGAGTGGGACCGCCGCGTCCGGACGATCGTCGATTCCGTGAAGGACCTGCCGTCGCTCAAGACAGAGATACGCGTACCGGAAATCGCGAACCACACGCCGCACCTTCACCTCGAATGGGATCAGTCGGCGCTGAAGATATCGCCGGACGATGTGCGCAAGCAGCTTCGGGAAGGCCAGCCATCGATTGAGACAACTCCGGCGGACAAAGATCATCTGGTTATGACGGTGTGGATGCTCCAGCCGGGAGAAGCCCAGATTGTCGCGCGAAGACTACGTTCGATCCTGAAAGCCGTTTAAGTTTCACCAGAGGGCAATTTCGCAGTAAGCTGGGCTCTATGGCCTCTGAAGCTCGTCGGGATTTCCTTCTCAGAACGCTGGCTACTGGATTGTACGCTGCGACGTACTCGGTGGCAGGCAGGGCGGCAACGACGGATGGCATTCCCGGTGCGTTTCCGGGCCGGGTAGTCGCAGTCGAACACCCTGGGGCCATTGTCGAAGGCAAGTACGGGCGGGAAGCAGTTCGCGGCATGCTCGGCAAAGGCATGATGCAACTCACCGGAGCGCCCTCCCCGCAAGAAGCCTGGAGGCATTTCTTCAAGCCTGACGATGTTGTCGGTCTCAAGCTCAACCCCGTAGGCCGCCCCTTTGTTATCTCCTCGCCGGAGGTAGTGCAGGAGATCATCGAGGGACTAAAAATGGCTGGCGTGCCACTGAAGAACATCGTGGCTTACGACCGTTACCGCCGCGAGTTTCTGGAGGCGGGATTCGATAAGTGGCTTCCCGAAGGTGTCCGGTGGACGTCGGCCACGGATCAATACAGTACTCATCCGTATCAGCTCGACATGGAGGGTTACGACTCCAGTCAGTACGTCGAGATGCCGCTTGTATTCCCAGGGGCGGATGGCAAAAACCCTCACCACCGGCGATCCTATCTGTCGAACTTCATCAGCAAGGATGTCAGCAAAGTGCTGAACCTCTGCCTGCTAAAGCATCACCAGTCCGCAGGCGTCACTCTTGCTCTGAAGAACCTCTCCCATGGACTGGTCAATAACGTCAGCCGAAGTCATTCGAGCCCGACTCTCAATACATGTGGAACATTCATCCCCAACATTGTGGACCACCCGATCATCCGTCAGAAGGTCGTGCTCAACATCCTCGACGGGGTTCTGGGCGCGTATCACGGAGGGCCCGGCCGTAAAATCGAGAAGTACGTGTGGGAGCACAAGACAATGTACTTCGCAACCGATCCGGTGGCGCTCGACCGGACAGGCCTGAAGGCGATTGACGCGAAACGTACCGAAATGGGAATGCTCCCGATTGCAGCGGGAAATCCGGACAAGGACAGCACGTTCCTGAACATGCAGGTGGAGCATATAGAAATCGCCGGTGCGCTGGGGCTAGGCGTCTACGATGAAAAGAAAATTGACGTACGCCGCTTAAAGCTGGCTTAGTCTGTGAATTTCAGGTACTAGCGGGAGAAGTTCAGAAGGGATTCCAGTCCCCTTCCGCGCATTATTTTCGGCTCAGACCGCCTTTTTTCTTTCGACTCCCTAAACTCCGTCCCGAATTTGCAAAGCAAGAATTCTTGACAGGAGCTCTGCGCTGTGATAACAAACACCTGACCTAAGTAATCGAGGTGAAATATGACGAAAATGTGGTCTCGCAAACAGACTGGGCCGGTGATCTCGCCAGGTCCGTTGGCTCACGACCTAAAAACAAGCCTGTCACGGCGGCGTTTGCTCGGACTCGGACTAGCCAGCTCAGTCGCGGGAGTCACGTGGGCAGCTGACGGTTACCCGGTCCGCGAGACCTCGTTCGTGTCATACGATCCGAGCTTCAACGACCTATTCGTCGATCTGCCGAAACCCCCAGGCTCGCCCAACGTGGCTGGACCTCTGATCGACCGCATCGCCTCCGGCTTCCGCTGGGCCGAAGGTCCGGTCTGGTACGAAGACGCCCTCCTGTTTGTTGACCCGCGCCTCAACGCAATCTTCCGGATTCGCGAGCAGGCTTGGGGGCACGAGTCCGGCATTTATGACTACGCCTCTCACTACCCCCTCGATATTCCGCCGCCGCAGACACAGGTCGGCTATGGCCCGAACGGACTCGGGGTGGACAACCAGGGTCGATTGATCGTTGCCGAACACACGTTGCGGCAAGTGGCCCGGCGCGAAGCCAACGGGACCAGAACGATTCTTGCGTCGCACTGGGAGGGCAAACGCCTCAACAGCCCAAATGATTTCGTCGTGCGCCGATCGGATGGGTCGATTTACTTCACCGACCCCGGGTATGGGATCGACCGGACGCCTGGCGCGGCCGGGGTTGAAATCGATCGCCAGCTCACTTTCCAGGGTATCTACCGAATCGCGCCAAACGGCTCTCTCCACATGGTCGCCGACAACGCGAACCGCCCCAATGGGCTCGCCCTTTCGGTTGACGAGACCGTCCTGTACGTCAACGACTCAGCTGCGCCACCCGACCGCCTCGTACGGGCCTACGACGTACGGCCTGATGGCTCGCTCGCCAATCACCGAGTCTTCGTCGACATGAATAATCTCCCGGCAGGCGGCCCCGACGGTAACAAGGTCGACGCGAGAGGCAACTTATGGGTCGCCGGTCTGCAGGAGGATCCCGCCGGACCAATCCGCGTTGGCAATGTCCTGGTCTACAATCCCGCCGGCAGGCTCCTCGGCAAAATTCTCTTGCCCGAACGAGCACTGAATGTTGGCTTCGGCGGAGCCGACTGGAAGACGCTTTACATCACTGCCACCACAAGCGTTTACCGCGTCAAGACCACGTATGGCGGTATCCCTCACCCGACCACAAGGACGCAAGGCCCCCCGGCAATCACCGCCACTGGAATCATCAACGCCTCGCCGCGGGGTGCAGCAATCTCGCCAGGTTCGATCGTAGAAATCTATGGAAGCAATCTGGCCATCGCCAGCTGCCCATCAGCACCACCATGGCCGACGCAGCTTTCCTGCAGCCCAACGCGCGTGAGCGTCGGGGGTAGTGATGCCGCGCTGCTCTACATCTCTCCCACGCAGATCAACGCGCAGATACCTTCAGGTCTCGCTCCCGGTGCTGTCAGCCTTACCATCTTTCAGGGAAGTGCGCAGAGCAACACGATCTCACTTACGCTGGCCCGCTAAGCTGCAACTCCGCAGTCGGGTCACTTCGCAGGAGCGTATCCCTGCCAGATGTACTCCAGCGCCAGAGGCAGAGTCTGTGCCTTCACAGCCCGGTCGCAGTGAGCGGCGTTCCTCGCAAAGACGAACTGGTAAGGATAGCCCTTGGCCGCTAGCACGTCGGCCATTTTTTCGTTGGCGAGAACCCAGTCATGATAGTTGTCGCGAGTACTTAGATTGTCTCGGTCGCTAACATGCATCCAGATGCGCAACGGCTTCTTCGGGCTGTTAGGGATCAGCGTTTCATGGAAGTCCCACGCACCGTGCGGAGTCCCGGCGTTGTAAGGCCACTGCTGATAGACAAAGGTGCCCGAGTAACTCAGGACACGATGGTAGAGATCCGTGCGATACCAGGCCATTGCCATGGCGGCGGACCCACCGGAGCTGCA
>JACMLA010000373.1 GCA_014379815.1 Bryobacteraceae bacterium
ATGCGGCTTAGTTCTCCAGAGTCCGCTGCCCTCCAATTCAACCGGGTGATCGACGGGGAAAGCTTTAATGGCGGAACCGACGTCACACGAGGCTTGCTGGACGCCGCCGCCTATATAGGTCGGGAAGGGCGAAAAGGTGCCAGGCGCGCGATCGTTGTTCTCACCGACGACCAGACGGAGCGTGAACGGGACGAGGCACGGGTCGAAAGAGCCCTCGCGAGCGCGGATGCAGTCCTGATGGCGATTCTGGCCCCGGATGCGATGCAGAGCATTTACGGCGGCGGCTACCCTCGCGGCGGAAGGTATCCCGGCGCTGGCGGTGGCGGTTATCCTGGCGGAGGCTACCCCGGCGGGGGCGGTGGCATCGGCGGCCTGGGTGGAATTATTCTGGGGAGACGCAACCCTGGTGGCAATTACCCAGGCGGCGGTTATCCAGGCGGAGGTGGCGGCTATCCGGGCGGTGGTTCTCCCGGAGGCGTGATCCTCGGCGGACGAACCCGCTCAGCGGGAACGGCCGAGATTGCAAGGCAGTCCGGAGGCGAAAGCGTCAACGTTGACGACGCCCGCGCTCTGGAAGATACCCTGGAGCGAATTCGCGCGCGGTATGCGCTGTACTTCTATCTGCCCCAGACGGCGAGTGCTGGCCAGGAGCGGGAGATTGAAGTAGCGCTTCGCCCTGCGGCACGACAACGTTTTCAGGGCGCGGAAGTCCGCTATCGCCAGAGCTATCTTGCACCAGGGGCAGGCCTAGGCACCGATGCTGAGGATTCCGAACCGGTGGTGGTTTCTGAAACCAGACAGGACACTGTGCCCGCAGCGACATCGGATACCCGGACGGACTCGCCGGATTCCGACACCGGCCTTCGCAGGAGAAGGCGCCGTCCCGCAGTCGACGACACGTCCGGATCGCGAGGCCCCATCGGAGGCTGGCCCTCTACTGGGACCAGGAGCGAATCTCCTCGCGCCGGTGAAGTCGCCTCGCCCCCTGAGCCGAGGGAACCGCAAGTGCCGAGGGAGCCGCAGGTGCCGCTGGCACCGCAAACTCCCTCAGAACCTCGCGAGGCAAAGGGTGGCTGGCGGAGAATTAAACCCGGCGAACAGCCGTAGCGGTGTTCACCCGGCAATGACGCCCATCTTGCCGGAACGGTAGTCCTCGAACGCCTCTACCAGTTCTTCGCGGGAATTCATAACGAATGGTCCATAGCGAGCGACTGGTTCGTGCAAAGGCTCACCGGCCAAAAGCAAAACCTCAGCGTCTTCTACGCCAGTATTGCCCATGCGCACCGAATCTGCATCGTGATTGAAGATGGCCAGCGAGCCCTCAGGAGCTCTACGGCCAGCCACCTCGATCTGTCCCCTGACGACATAGGCCATTGCGTTCTGTGAAGAGGGAACTGACTGTTCCACCGTCGCACCTGGCTTTAACTTCAAGTGAAGGTACAGAATCGGCGAGTGCGTCTGCACCGCTCCTTTCACACCATAGGACTCGCCCGCAACAACCGAGCTCTCGACTAGTTTGTCGTCCGAAACAGCTTTGGGAATCTCAGCAGCCTTGAGTTCCTGGTACCGTGGCGGGACCATCTTCGACTGTTTGGGCAGGTTGACCCAGATTTGGAAGCCTTCCACAATCCCACCGTTTTGTGCAAGATCAGGACCGGGCATTTCAGAGTGGACCAGTCCGGAACCGGCAGTCATCCATTGCACGTCTCCGGGGCCGAGCAGCCCGGCGTGACCAAAGGAATCCTTATGCTGGAGGCTGCCCTGTAGAAGGTACGAGATTGTCTCAAATCCACGGTGAGGGTGCTCTGGAAATCCCAGCGATCCACCCGGCGCAAACTCCAGAGGCCCCAAATGATCAAACAGCAAAAATGGATCGAGATCTTCCATGCGGGCATTAGGGAACGCACGGCGAATGCGAACGCCATCCCCTTCGGTCGTGTGCGTTGCGGGTACCAGGTCTTGTAAACTCCGGTAAGTCATTATCAGTTGCTCCTTCTGTTATCTTGACTACAAGCATCTTGATGCCAAGACAATCAAATCGGATTCAAACGGCCCCCGACACCTCCGGGTTGCACTTATGGCTGGTTCTCTGGAAGTGCTGGACAGCGGTTCACAACTTTGCCCTGGATGACATCGCTTCAGGTGGACTCGGTTTCTCAGACTTTGCAATTCTGGAAGTTCTGTTGCACAAAGGGCCTCTGCCCGTAAATGCAATCGGCACAAAGATCGGCTTAACGAGCGGTTCGATGACGGTAGCGGTAGATCGTCTGGCCAGCAGAGACTTAGTCAAACGTGAGGACGACGTTGTAGATCGGCGGACCCGTATCGTCGCCCTGACAGACCCCGGACGGGCGCTAGTTGAAGAAGCGTTCGCAAAGCATCGTGACGCGATGAACGCTCTCGGAGAAGTCTTGCCGGAAGGTGAAAGAAAGTCGGCGATTCGGATTCTGAAGAAGCTGGGAAAGGCGGCCGAGGCAGAGTTGCGTCCAACTAAGGGCGCGGTTCAGCGCCCCAATCAGAACGGCTTATGACTTACTTGATCTTGTAAGTACCATCGGCGAGTTTCTCGCGATGTGCATCGTGACAGCTCTTGCAAGTACCGCCGACTTTGGTAAACGCGGAACTTGCGGCTGTGACGTCGCCGGAACGGGCTGCAGCAGCCAGCTCGAGCGCCGCGGACTTGCCTTCATCCGACCATTTCACAGCATCCTCGGAACCTCCGCGCTGGACCCAGAAACCTCTGGACTGGTCGTTCAGCACGGCGATCTTCTCGGCACTTGCGGCAACATCAGGTCCGGTCCTCGGATCCGCCTTGCGAAGAATCCCGATTTCCTTACCCATTTCTTTCATCCACTTCTGATAAGACGCCTCATCCTGAGCCACAACCACGGACGCTAGAGCGGTCAGCCCAAACAGAATTCGCTTCGTCAAACTTCCTCCTTTTGAATATTGCGTTAGTTTATCCTGCAAGTCCCGCTATGTTGTACTGAGATTTCAGGCTTTGATGAAACACGTCCTGTCCACTCACCTTTTCGTAAACCATCGCCTGACTACTGTATGGCTCGATCGAATCTGGTCGGCCGGCGTGGCAGCCGTCGAGATCTTCTGCGCAAAGCAACACATTGACTGGCGGAACACGGCCCAGGTCGGCGAGTTCGCGCACTGGTTTCACGATTCGGACTTAACCCTGCATGCGCTGCATAGCCCGATGTACACAGACGAGGTCTGGGGACGCTCAGGACCGCAGTCCGTTGTCGACATCACCGAACCGGTGAAGGGCCGCCGCATCGCTCAGGTGGACGAGGTGAAGAGGGTTCTGGAGATTGCCGAGTCCGTTCCGTTTCGCTTCCTGATTCAGCATCTTGGCACGGGCGGAGCCGAGTATGACGAACGCCGGGTGGATGCCGGTTTTAGCTCACTTGAGGAGCTGACTGTGTTCGCAAGACAGCGCGGCGTGGAGATTCTGCTGGAGAATACGCCAAACGGATACTCGCACGCGGCCGCTTTGAATCTATTCAATCAGCAAACACATTTGAATTTGAATTATTGCTTTGATATCGGTCATGCCAATCTATTTAGCGGCGGCGTCGCTTCGGAGTTTGGCTCGATGAAGACGCGCATCCGTTCGACTCACCTGCACGACAACAATGGCAGCGAAGATCAGCATCTGTTCCCACTGTTGCATCAGGGAGGCACAATCGACTGGGATGCTGCGGGGCGTCTGTTGGGAGGTCGCAGGGAACAGTATCCTTTGCTTCTTGAGCTGAAAGAGGACCCCGACAGACAGCATCCTCTGGATGCAGTACGTACGATTTTTGAGCGCCTCGACGCGCTGACAGAGCAGGAAGCGTAGAAGCCAACCAGAATGACCGACATTGCCAGAATCACCATTGCCGACGCAGGCAAACACAGCGGCGAAACAGTACAGATTGCCGGCTGGCTTTACAACCTGCGCAAGTCAGGGAAGATCGTCTTCCCGCAGTTACGGGACGGCACAGGAGTTATGCAATGTGTCGGTGTGAAGAGTGAACTTCCCGAGGAAACGTTCGAGACACTCAAGCACCTGACGCAGGAAAGCTCCCTGATTCTGACCGGACTGGTTCGTTCCGAGGAACGCGCGCCGGGCGGCTACGAGATGGACATACATTCGGTCGAGGTCCTGCAGCGGGTCTCGGAAGAAGATCCTTACCCGATCACGCCAAAGGAACACGGGATTGAATTCCTGATGGACCGGCGTCACCTCTGGCTTCGCAGCAAGCGCCAGCACGCGGCCATCCGCGTCAGGCATGAA
>JACMLA010000374.1 GCA_014379815.1 Bryobacteraceae bacterium
ACGGGCAGCCTCCCAAAGCCGCCTGGCCGAAGAAGCAGAGCGCCTACAGCGCCAATTGCTGTACCAGGGAGTTCTGGTCGATATGGTCGGCCAGTCTGCGGCGATGCAGGGAGTGTTTTCTTTAGTGCGCCAGGTAGCCCCAAGCAAGGCTGCCGTTCTTGTTACAGGTGAGAGCGGAACCGGCAAGGAACTGGTTGCCCGCGCCATTCACCATCTCAGCCCCCGACGAGGTGGTCCGTTTGTGGCAATCAACTGCGCAGCCATGCCGGAAACCCTGATGGAAAGTGAGCTGTTTGGGCACGAGAAGGGTTCGTTCACCGGAGCGGTGGAACGCCGGGCCGGCTGCTTTGAACTGGCACAACATGGAACCCTGCTTCTGGATGAACTAGCGGAGATGCCGGTAGGCACGCAAGCGAAATTGCTTCGCGTTCTGGAAGATTCCAGAGTGCGCAGGCTGGGCGGCAAGTCGGAGATCGTTGTTGACGTCCGAATCGTGGCGGCAACGAACAAACACGTAGAGGAGGCTTTGAAAAAAGGCGAACTTCGCGAAGACTTGTACTACCGTCTGAATGTCTTCCAGATTCCTCTGCCACCTCTCCGGCAGCGCGAGGGCGATGTGCCGATCCTGACCGAAGCGCTGATCCGGGACATGAACCGCAAGCATGGCTGCAAGGTGACCGATGCCAGCCGCGAATTGATCGAGATTCTGCAGCGCTACAACTGGCCTGGTAACGTGCGCGAGTTGCGGAACGTGATCGAAAGGGCGGTCATCATTGCCGGTGAAGGCCAGATCACACCCGTGCATCTTCCCCGCGACTTAGGTGTTGCGACAGGGACTAAAATGCCTGTTGAGCAGAACGAACCCGATGCAGTTCGCCTTCAGGTAGGAACCACGGTTGCCGAAGCCGAAAAGGCTCTGATTATGGTTACGCTCCAGCACACGAAGAACAACAAAACCCGGGCTGCCGAGATTCTGGGAATCAGCTTGAAAACCCTGTTCAATAAGCTGAAAGAGTACGGTCAGCAGGAACAACAGGGCGAAGCAACAGCATAACTTTGGTTTTACCGCGAAGCTAACGGTAACGAGAGTGCTGTATCGGCGTCTACCCAACTGAGGGGATACCTGGTGAAGGTGCGCGAAAACTTATCGATGCGCGCCAGATTGCGGATTTCCATCCTCCTTCTGGTAACCACCATAGTTGTTTCTCTATCCGCGCTTCACGTCCGCGGAGTCATCGGCGGAGCTCTGGAGCAGGCAGGTGTGCGCGGGCGCATCGTCGGCGAGGCTGTTCAGGATACTCTGATCGACGCCCGCGAGGGAGGACTGCTGGTAGGGTCTCCTCTGGTCCGGCGAGTCCTCAGGCGCAGCATTACCCAGGATCAGACTATTAGCAACATCCTGGTCGTGGATAAGTCCGGGCAGGTCGTGGGTTCAGCCGTGCCCTGGAAATCTCAACCACTAACGACTTGGGGCGACTGGCAGGGTAAGGACGTGTTCCGGCGGTCAATGGACCTGATGCAGGGCCACAGCGACATCGCCCTTGATTTTCCGCCGGTCTCCGATCTGCCTTTCCGGGTGCAAGTTTTGTTCTCGCCTCAGCGACTTCGAGCCGCAGTGTTCCCCCAGCTGGCCGACCTCCTGTTGCTTTCGATTCTGTCGCTGGGCGTTTCGGTTGCATTGGCAGTGGTGGTCTCTCGCCTGGTCAGCAGTTCTCTCGAACAGCTTGGTCAAAAGATCGACCGCATCGCCAGTGGTGAATCCCTGGGAACCGGGAAACCGGAGCAGGGCCGCTTGCCGGAATTAGCCGATCTCGAGTCGAAGCTCTGGTGGCTGGGTCGGCAGTTTAGTGGAGCGCGAACAGACAATTCGCGTTTGCGCAGCAACGTGGAAACAATGCTGCGGCAACTGGATGAGGCGATACTCGTCTTCGGCCCGGATAACCGGCTGCATGTAGCAGGCGAGCCAGCTGAGCGGTTGCTTGCGCGCCCGAGAAATTCCTTACTGGGCCAACCGGCTTCCGACATCTTTCCTCCCTGGACCGAGGTCGGTGCGATTCTGCAAAAGGCATTTGCTTCTAAAGAACGCACATGGGAAGAGCCTGTCACTTTTGAGCGAACCAATCTTCCGCCGGTGCGCTTGCTGATTACCGTTGAGCCGATCGAGTATGGGGACGGCGCCGGTAACGGTTTCATGGTCGCCTTACGGGATGCCGACACGCGGCAGCGGCTGCGGGCCGATCTCAACAATGCCAGGCGGCTTTCGGCTATCAGCGGGATCACCAGCGGCGTCGCTCACGAAATCAAAAATCCTCTGAACGCGATGATTCTTCATTTGCAGATCGCTCAGGATAAAGCCTCCAGCGGCGAGAATTGCAGTCCGGAGCTGGCCATTGTTGGCACGGAACTGTGGCGTCTGGACCGCGTCGTGAAAGCTCTTCTTGATTTTCACCGGCCTTTGGAACCGAAGCTTGCCGAGTGCGATTTGCGCACCTTGGTGCACGACGTTACTGGACTGCTCCGCCCTCAGGCCGACGCGAATGGTGTGCGGATCATCGTGGACTCCACAGTGCCGCGGGCAGTCGTAACGGGCGATGCTGACCTGCTTAAGCAAGGGCTCCTGAACATTGCCGTGAACGGTCTGGAGGCAATGAGCGGCACACCCGGCGGTTTTCTGCGTTTCGCTATCGGGCGAACGCCGGAAGAATTCACGATTTCGGTGGAGGACAGCGGTCCTGGGATTCCACCGGAGATCCGGGACCGCATCTTCAACCTGTACTTTACGACCAAGAAGAGCAGCGGGATCGGGCTCGCGTTAACGTATCGGATCGTGCTTCTGCACAGCGGCAGCTTAACGGTCGACAGCGAAGTTGGAAAAGGAGCCTGCTTCCGCCTTGGGCTACCTGTGAGCGTACCCGCCTATTCCTCGACCGACATTCCCGCTTCGGTGTAAGCCCGCCAGCCGCCGTCGAGTGAGATTACGTTGCGATAGCCCATCTTCATCAGATTGTCGGCCGCAAGCGCCGACCGGAATCCCCCGCCGCAATACAACACCAGCGTGGCCTCATGATCCGGAACCTTGGTCTCTATGTCACGTTCGATGACACCCTTGCTAAGGTGCAACGCTCCGGCAGCATGTCCTGCCTTCCACTCGCTCTCTTCACGCACATCGATCAGAGTATGCGCTTCCCCTGCTTCCTTCAACTGCCGATATTGCGCGATATCCATCTCCTTGACACGGGATTTCGCGTCATTTGTCAAAGCCAGGAAAGCTTCGTTGTGACCTTTTGCAGCTATCGCCATAATGGTGAGTTTAGCTGGTTCTCAAGGTTCACGACGGGACTCAACAGCCACCCTGCCGGAACTCCTCAGGCGGGACCCGTTGTCTCTTCGCACACGCCCGTAGCTGTTAATCAGCAAGATAGACGGCAATGTTACTTCGTCTTCATCTCTTTCGAATCAACTAGTAAAGTATTGCCCCATACGCTGAGAGAAATGCTTTCTGTCTTTTCTCGTCTCGTAGCGCACGTCGCCGCATTCGGCATCTTTCTGTGCTCATTTCACCCGTGCCTGCAGGCCCAAAGTCAGGCCATTGACGGCAACATCGAAGGTTTCGTGCGGGACCCAAACGGAGCGTTTCTTGCAGACTCGAAAATTCGCATCATCAACAATGCCACCCGCCTGACTCGTGATTCTGCCACGGATGACAATGGCTTCTACCGCGTGCAATTGCTGCCTCCGGGCACTTACACCGTTTCGTGCGCGAAGCCTGGATTCAGTACTGCTGAAAAACGCGATGTTACTCTGGCTGCCGGTCAGGTAACCACGCTGGACTTGCAGTTGAAGGTGGGAGAGGTCAGCACCACCATTGAGGTGACTGAGAGTATCCCGGTTGTTGAGACCGGTCGCACCAACGCCTACAACAACATCTACACGAGCCGCGAAGTCCGCAACATCCCGGTAGCTGGACGCAGCTTTCTCGATTTCTTCGTAGTGAATCCAGTTGTGAACGCTCCGCCGCTTTCGACCGGGGG
>JACMLA010000047.1 GCA_014379815.1 Bryobacteraceae bacterium
AAAGACATTGTCCTGAAATCGATGCTGGACGAACTGGAGCGCTCGCGCAAGCTCAAGATTGAGGGTCTCGAGCCCCCGTACTTCGTGCAGTACACGCTCGACGATGCCCATAGCTTCTCTACCTCGGCTGCACTGGGCGCTACTTTGGGCACAAGTGAAAACCGATTTCGTGTACCGCGCGTCAGGGTGCGTGTTGGCGACCCGAGTTTCGACAACACGAACTATATTTTTAGTGATTTCGGAGGTAATTCCAGGTTCGATGCGGACCAGGCGCCCATCGACAACGATTACAGGATCCTGCGCCGGAACTGGTGGCTGGCCACAGACAGGGCGTATAAGGGGGCGGTGGAATCGATCGCCCGGAAGCGTGCCGCACTGAAGAGTGTCATCCAGCAGGAAACGCTCCCGGATCTCTGGCCCGCGACTGCTGTCCAAAGATTGCGCCAGGCGGAAACACCTGGGTCCGATTCCGGGGAATGGGTGAATAAAGTTCGCAGCCTCTCGGCCACGTTCGTGAAGTTTCCGGAGATTGTTTCCTCGGCTGTCAGCTTCACAAACACTCGTTCCACATACTACCTGGTAAATACGGAAGGCACCGTTCTGAGGAGGCCTGAGCCTCTGGTTCACCTGCAGGCGACTGCGTCTACGTTCACACCGGACGGTATGACGGTTCGCGACACGCTCTCGATTCCGCGCATTGAAACGGAGTCTCTCCCGGACCAGGCTGCTCTGACCAAACAGATAAGCGAAGTGGCTGAGAATGTCAGGGCACTGGCCCGGGCACCTCTCGGTGAACCCTATAGTGGGCCGGTGCTGTTTGAGGGGATTGCCGGGCCACAGTTGATAGCGGAGCTCCTTGCACCTAATCTCGTTCTCAGCCGGAAACCGGTTGGCGAGCCAGGCAGATCGATGCCTTTTCTGCCGAGCGAACTGGAGAACCGGCTCGACTCGAGAGTCCTGCCGGAATTCATGGATCTGGTCGACGATCCTCTGAGGTCGGAGTGGAATGGTGCTGCTTTGCTGGGAGGGTTCGAAATCGACGAGGAAGGTGTGCTGGCGAAGCCTCTGACTGTGGTCGAGAAGGGACGGCTGAAGGCGTTTCTTCTGACGCGCCAGCCCGTCAGAGGTCAAAAGGCTTCCAACGGTCGCGCACGTTTGCCGGGTGCGTTCGGTGCCTGGCAGGCGAGTGTCAGCAACCTGTTCGTGAACTCCTCAGAAGCAGTGAAACAGGCAGACTTGCGACAACGATTTCTGAAGTTATTGACCGACCGCAACAAGCCATGGGGACTTATCGTGCGCAAGATGGACTTCCCGTCAGGCGCCGGCCAGGAAGAAGCGCGCAAGCTAATACTGGCAGCGCAGCAGGCGGGCCTTGTACGGCCGGTCAGCGCACCGGTTCTTGCCTATAAAGTCTTCCCCGACGGCCGGGAAGAATTGATCCGGGGGATCCGGTTTCGCGGCCTTGGGCTGCGCTCCCTGCGCGACATTGTCGCAGTGTCTGAAGAGAAGTACGTCTTGCATTACCTCAATAATGGCCTTCCGTTCGCTCTGCTCAGCGGAGGCGGATATGTTGCGCCAGCTTCCGTAGTGGGGCCCTCTTTGTTATTTGACGATCTGGAAGCGGAGCGTCCGCAGGATGATGTTCCGAAGCCGCCGGTAGTCCCGGCTCCTGACTTGCGGACCGCGTCGCGAACCGTTCGGTAGAGATGCATGCACGGCAGTAAATGGTTTGGCCTGCTTACCCGGACGGTGCTGCTTGAGATTGTCTCCAGCGCTTTTCTTGGGACCGTTCTCTTCACGTTCGTCGTATTCCTCGAAAGAGTCAGGCGGTTATTCGAACAGCTGGTACGAGGGTCCGCTCCACCCGAAGTGGTCGGGTCGCTGTTTGCTCTGCTGCTGCCTCCTGCGCTGACCTTCACCATTCCAGTGGGTGTTCTTGTAGGCACTCTGATCGCCCTGAGCCGGATGTCGGCGGATAGCGAAATTACAGCAATTCGGGCGAGTGGCATTTCCAGCAGAATCCTGTTGGTTCCGGTCCTGGCGTTCGGACTGATGGGGACACTGCTGACTGGAGCAGCTTCTACCTGGCTGACTCCCATGGCGACGCGTCAGTTTTATCGCCAGTTGAACCGCATAGCAGCAGCGGAGTTGACCGCTGAGATCCAGCCCCGGGTATTCGAAGAGCAATTCCCGAACAAAATCATTTACGTCGGCGATATGATCCCCGGCAATATAGTCCGGTGGCGGAATGTGTTTCTCGCAGACCTGACTCCACCGGCTGAGCGCAAAAACGCAGGGGGAGAAGCGGGAGATACCCCGAGCATTACGATCGCCCAGGAAGCCATCGCTACCCCGGATCTAGAACACAATCGCATTCAGCTGACTCTGGTCAATGGAAGCACGCATGTCTCCGGCAAGGAGTATCTGCAGTACTACAACACGTCGTTTCCCGCAGGAGACCAGGTTCTGGATGCCGGTACGCGTGTCGAGCTGAAACCACGCACGGCGTTCCTGAGTATGGATATGGGCCCTTTGTGGAAAGCGGCGCAGACCTGGCCCAATCCCAAAGAGCGGGTCGAAGCGCAAATCGAATTGCATCAGCGTCTCGCGCTACCCATCGCGTGTCTGTTGCTGGCTCTTCTGGCGGTGCCACTCGGTGTTTCTTCGCGGAAAGGGGGGAAGTCGGGGGCGTTCGTTCTTACTGTCGGGATCGCGTTTTTGTACTACATGGGCCTGATTACCCTGATAGGTCTTGCGCGACAGGGCACATTACCCCCGCACATCGCCCTCTGGATACCCAATGCCCTGCTGCTGCTGATCGGACTGGTCTCGAATTCGCGTCTCGAGAAACCTGGCGACCATGACCTGCCTGGCGCGATCCGCGGAGCACTATTCTCGTGGTTTGGGCGAATCCGCGGCACTCTTCCCCAGACAGGGCCGTCGATTGGAAGAGGTCTCCCGCTGGGTCCGGGAATCCTCGATAACTATATCCTTAGCGGATTTCTGTTTTACTTCCTGCTTTTGCTGATCAGTTTCGTGGCGATCACGCATGTGTACACGTTCTTCGAGCTGCTCAGCGACATTCTCCGCAACAGCATTCCCATGCCTCTGGTAGCCCGGTATCTGTTTTTCCTGACGCCGAAGCTGATTTACGACTTCACACCGGTTAGCGTACTTGTAGCAGTGCTGGTGACCTTTGGGATTCTGACGCGAAACAATGAAGTCACCGCGATGAAGGCGTGCGGCGTCAGCCTGTATCGTCTGGCGGTGCCGGTCCTGATCGCAAGCTCCGGACTCAGTCTGTTCCTGTTCGGATTCGATCATTACATTGTTCCGGATGCCAACCGAACGCAGGACGCAATCCGCAATCAGATCAAGGGCAAGCCGGTGCAAACGTATTTGCGGCCCGACCGCAAGTGGATTTTTGGGGAAGGATCTCGCATTTACTATTACAAGTACTTCGATCCGTCGGAGAACGTAATGGCAGATGCAAACGTGTACGAACTGGACCCGAAAACATTTCGCCTGACCCGGCACATCTCGGCTGAGAGGGCGCGGTGGGAGCCAGCGTTGCAGACATGGGTCTTTCAAAACGGCTGGAAGCGCGAGTTCCGCAACAGCAGTGAAAGTGGGTTCGTTTCGTTTAAGGGCACAATCGCTACGTATCCGGAGTTAAACGAACCACCAACGTACTTCCTGAAAGAAGTGAAGCAGGACAAGCAGATGAATTTCACCGAGCTAGCCGCGTATATTCGCGAATTACAGCAAAGTGGCTTCGACACCATCCGTCTGCGCGTGCAGTATCACAAGAAGTTTGCCGTTCCATTATTCGCGGTGATCATGGCTTTGATCTCGGTTCCATTCGCATTCCTCTCCGCGCATCGGGGAGCGATGGCGGGCATTGGCGTCAGCTTTGGAATCGGAATCGCGTACCTGGTCATCAGCCAGCTGTTCGAGCAGGTGGGTAATGTGAACCAGCTTCCAGCTACGCTGGCAGCGTGGTCGCCAGATGCTGTGTTTACTCTGACGGGACTCTATTTTCTTGCCCGGATGCGGACTTGACGAAGCGAGTGTCAGGCGCCTCGCATACATGTTGATTTGGCTGTCGTTACCGGCTCAGCGCTTGACTTTCGAAGGGCTATACTCTATTGTGAACATTCGACTTGGCTGTAGTCAGGCCGCTTTCTCCATCTATGGCTGAGAACCAGAGCGACCCGTCCCGCAATGTCGGTGCAGAGCTTGAATCCACCCTCGAAAGCGTCGACGAAGCCGAAGAGCTGGTGTTGAAGCTGGCTGTGGAATCAGGGTTCGCTGAAGACGATCTCCATAAGCTTGGGATGGCGGTGCGGGAGGCGATGGTAAATGCTGTCGTCCACGGCAACCGGTACAACCTGAAGAAGAAAGTACACTTTTCCGTCGGAGTGCCAGCCGGCGAGGATAGCATCGAAATCACGATTATTGACGAGGGGGAAGGGTTCGAGCAGCTGGAGTTGCCGGACCCGCTCGCCGAAGAAAACCTGCTTCGGCAGTCCGGCCGCGGGTTGTTGCTGATCCAGGCATTTGTGGATCAGTTCAGCATGCGAAGGGCTGACCCGCCGCTGGGTACTGAAGTCAAACTCGTAGTGAAGAAAACCAGAGAGTCGCAGGCAGGAGGAAGTACGCAATGAGTGTGAAACTGACAAATCGGCAGGTGGGTGATGTGACCGTGATCGATGCGAACGGACGCATCACGCTGGGAGAAGGATCCAGCACCTTCCGCGACAGCATCAAGGACTTAACGGCCCGAGGCAACAAAAAGCTTCTGTTGAATCTTGGCGACGTAACGTACATTGACAGCTCGGGGATTGGCGAGTTGGTTTCCGGGTTTACGAGCGTGACGAATCAGGACGGACAACTGAAGCTTCTGAACCTGAGCAAGCGCGTCAAAGATTTGCTCCAGATCACAAAGCTCTACACCGTGTTCGAAGTCTTCGACGACGAAGCTGCCGCTGTTCGCAGTTTCTCCTAAAGTCCGGAGTTTCTCCTAAAGCCCGGAGTTTCTCCTAAAGCCTGCAGCTTCTCCCGGATCCTCAGTCTCACCTGCTATAAGAGGCTGCTGCCAGATGCGGCAGCCTCAATGGTTGCCACACGTGCCCAACAAACGTGTGAGAATTTCTTACAAATTTCCAACTACCATCCTGAGCGCTTAGGTCCGCGCGCAGGTTGCCATGGAGCACCGCGCGTTGCTGTACCGCGCCGGGAGCGCTATGGAATCGGAAATGTCTCTTCTGATCGCTGACGAACTGGGACTCGTTCGCGACGGTATTGCCCACATATGTCAGGCGGCTGGCTGGTCCCGGAGAATCTATACCTGCGCCGATGGACCAGCTGCGCTGGATATCGTGGCCATGCAGCGACCCTCCATGCTGCTGATTGACTTTCAGTTGCCCAAGATCTTCAGCCTCGAGCTGGTGAAGCAGCTCCGTGAGTGCGGAGCTGGAGCCCGAATCCTGGTTATGGCAGCCAAAGGGGACCGCAAACTGGCGCTGGAGACACTGCGCAGCGGAGCTAACGGATTCTTCCTGAAGGCGTCGTCCGGAGCGGATCTGATCGAAGCTCTCAACCGCGTCCAGATCGGAAGTTTGTATGTCTCGCCTTCGCTGGAGTTTGAGAAGGTCTTCACGAATTCGGGTCGTGAGTCTTCCACGTCGGATCCGGTGGAACAGCTGAGTTCCCGCGAGTATCAGGTTTTTCAGCTGCTGGTGGACGGCATCCGCGCAAAAGACATCGCGGCCCGGCTCAGTTTGAGTCCGAAAACGGTTGATACGTACAGGGCGAGTCTCATGCGCAAGCTGGAAATCTATGACCTGGCAAGTCTGGTCAAGTTTGCGATTCAGCGCGAGATGATCACCGCCTGAACCGGTGAAGTAAGGCTTCGAAGCTGGTAATACTGAGAGCGGCTGTTACACTCAGAGAAACCATCAGGAGCCGACCGTGGGCGCGAAGCCAGGCAGTACAATCACCGCGATTTACCCCGGTTCCTTCGACCCGATTACCAACGGGCACCTTGACCTTATCGGAAGGGCGTCACGGCTTGTCGATCACCTGATCGTTGGTGTGCTGCGCAACGAGAGAAAGCAACCCCTTTTCTCCGTTGAAGAGCGCGTGGATATGGTACGCGAGGTGATTCGCCCCTTTCCTAACGTCGACGTAGATCACTTCGAGGGTCTGCTGGTGGACTTTGCGACCCAAAAGGATGCCACGCTGATCATCAGAGGTATCCGGGCCATCTCCGACTACGATCATGAGTGGCAAATGGCGTTGATGAACCGCAGGCTGAGGCCAGAAATTGAGACCACATTTCTGATGGCTGGAGAAGCCTACTCGTACATCAGCTCTCAGCTGGTCAAAGAAGTCATACGCCTGGGGGGCAAGGTTTCCGACCTGGTTCCCGCGCAGATTGAAGAGCACCTGAAACAGAGATTCCACGGAGCGTAATTGTGCCTATTCCCGCCTTGTCCCACCCTCTGTCAGACAGAATTGACCTGATCACAGTCTCGTCGACCATGAAGGTCGCAGCCGACGCTGACCGCCTCCGCCGTGAAGGCGTCGACGTTATTGATTTCGGAGCCGGTGAGCCTGATTTCCCCACTCCGGACAACATCAAACAGGCAGCGGTCCGCGCCATTGAAGGCAACTTCACTAAGTACACACCCGCCGGGGGTACGCAGGAACTCAAGCAAGCAATTTGCGACCGTCACGCGGCAGACTTCGGTACATCGTACAAGCCCGCCGAGTGCGTCATTAGCGTCGGTGGCAAGCACATCATCTTCGGTCTGACGCAGGCGCTGCTGAATCCCGGGGATGAGGTCATCATTCCGGTGCCCTATTGGGTGACCTATCACGACGTTGTCGCGTACACCGGAGCCAGATCCGTTTTTGTTCCCACCGATGAGCACGAGGGCTTTACCCTGACGTCGGCCATGATTGAGTCGCATCTGACGGATCGTACCCGGATGGTGATCATTAACTCGCCCTCCAATCCAAGTGGCGCGGTCATTGATCAGGAAGAGTTTGAGCGTATTCTCCACATCACGCATCAGCGTGGCATCTGGCTGATGACCGACGAGTGCTACTCAAAGTTCCTCTACGACACTGAACCCTTCTCGATCGCATCGAGCCAGTATGCGAAGAGCACGCTTCTTGTTGCAGGTTCGCTATCGAAGACGTATGCAATGACCGGCTGGCGAATCGGATTTGGCCTCGGCCCGGCGGACGTAATGTCAGCCGTGAACAAGCTGCAGAGCCACAGCACTTCGAATCCAACCTCGATTTCGCAGAAGGCAGCGGTGGAAGCGGTAAAGGGGCCACAGGATTCCGTTGCCACGATGCTGGCGGAATACCGGCGTCGTCGCGACTTTGTGATCGACAGACTGAGAGCTATTCCAGGTGTCACGATCACGATGCCGCGCGGAGCTTTTTATGCCTACCCTAATATTTCCTGCGTGTATGGCCGGAATGGCATAAAGAACTCGATGGACTTTGCGCAAAGGATTCTCGAGGAGGCCCATGTCGCCGTTGTGCCCGGGGAAGCTTTTGGAACGAACGATCACGTGCGGCTCTCGTATGCCGCCTCGATGGAAGAACTAAAGCGGGGACTGGATCGCGTTCACCAGTTTATTGAAAGCCATCGATGAGTGCCGTGGAAACAGCCACTCTAAGGCAGATCGAGCCAGTTTTCGTGGAGCGCCTCTGGGGTCGTACAGACCTCGCTCCG
>JACMLA010000375.1 GCA_014379815.1 Bryobacteraceae bacterium
AATTCTTTTGCTTTCGGCGGCCTGAATGCGGTGCTGGCGTTTCGCTACTTGTCTTCTTCTTTGAGGTAGCGGCTCATCTTTTTGAGGCGGGACTTGAGCTCGTCGGTGGCATCGCTCATGGAATTTGTATCGTAGATCACCCGAGGTGTCATGAAGACGATCAGCTCCGTCCGCGCTTTGTTGGATGACCTGTTGCCAAAGGCTGCGCCAAATACGGGAATCCGGGAAAGGAACGGAATTCCATTGATCTCGGAGCCCTGATTCTCACTGATGATGCCGGCTATCGCGACGGTATCGCCGTCCTGAACCGTTACCTGCGTCTGAACATTTCGTTTGGAAAAGGAAGGACTCTGGATACCGGCACCGCTCGCTGGCGCCACAGGTGCACTGACCTCCTGATTGATCACCAGAGTCACTACCCCGCTCGGATTCACGCGGGCCAGCACATTGAGGGTGACACCGGTATCCCGGTTCTGGATGCTGTTTGCGAACACGGATGTGCCCCCCTGCTGGACTCCTGTGATGGCTTGCGATGTGAGGGTCGGCACCTGAGTACCGACGTTAATGGAGGCCGTGACGCTGTCAGTAGCGATGATCGCGGGTGCGGAGATAATGCGGGCATTCTGAGAAAGCTCCGAGGCGCTCAGAGCCAGAAGGAGCTCCTTGGTTTGTCCCACCAAAGCTCCGGTTGTGAGTCCGAGACCACCGTCCGCCAGGGTCGCGACGAGGTTGGGAGTAAGACCTCCGCCTCTGGTGGCTCCCCGATTTTGAAGGTACGCGTTGACGCCGCTCCGCAAGGCACCTCCGAGGGTGACTTCGTAGATCTTTGCCTCAATGAGAACCTGGCGTGGCGCTACGTCGATGTCGCGAAGGAGTTTTGCGATGCCTTCGTACTCCGTGCGCGTTGCCTGAATCAGCAGCGTATTGTCGAAGGGATTGGGTATGATTCGGGGAACCCTGGTGGTGGTTGGCGGAGCACCGGGTTGCTGATTGCCCAGATATTGACCAGTTAAATTGGTACCGCCCGGAGCAGCGCCAGCCGTGGTTCCGGCAGTGCCCGGTGCAGGGAACCCGGTTTGGGGGTACCCGCCGCCACCGTAGCCACCTCCGTAACCGCCTCCACCCATCATTCCCCCCATCATTCCGCCGCCCATCATGCCACCGCCAAACATTCCACCACCGAGCATGCCGGCCCCGAACCCACCTCCTCCACCGATATTTGTTCCGTTGCCGTACGGTCCGGTGCTGTAGCCGCCGCCTCCTCCCGCACCGAAAACATTGCCACCATACGCGCCGTTGTTTGACGAGCCTACGCCTCCCTGCTGACTGCTAAGCATTGCCAGCATGCTGATCGCGTAGTACGGATTGTCGCTGTACAGGGCCATGATTGCGAGGGCAAGGGTCGTCGCATTGCCATACTTGACCCGATAGACGAAGTTGTCTACGGAGCCTGCTGTGGTGGTGACCGCAATATCAAGCTTGCGGAGCCATTCTTCGACTTCCTTGAAGACTCCCGGATTCGGAGCCACCGCGATCAGGGTGTTGATCCGATCCACGGGCAACAGCTGAATCGGCGATGCTTTAGCGTTCAGCGATATGCCTTTGAGAATGCCTTCCAGTTCTTTGGCAACTTCGCTGGGCCGGCCATTTTTGATCTCGAACAGCTTGACTCGCTGGTTGGCAAATGTGTCGCTGTCGAATAGCGAAACCAGATCCATAAGTCTGCGCATATTGCGGCGGCTGTCCTGAATCAGCAACAGGTTCGCAGGAGCATACGTAATCATCTTGCCGGGTTCGGTTAGGAACTCTGTAAGGAGTTTGGCGATCTCGTCAACAGTCGCGTATTTCAGGAACAGCAGATTCAACATTGTGCGATCGTCGTCCGGAATTGTCGTCGCATTTACCTCGGGTTTCAAACCCGGCATGCGAAGTACATCGGTAAGGGGCACGATCCGGTACACATCGCCCTGAGGGATGAGAGCGAATCCGTTGATGCGCAGGATAGTATCGAGCAACGCGCGGTTATCGATTGGCTTCGTTTCGCCGTAAGTATTGATGGTGACTCCGCCCTGCACGCGGGGGTCAAGGATGTAGCTGATCTTTAACTGGCGCGCCAGGATGTCGATCACTTCCCGCAGCGATGCGTTGGTGAGCGAGAGATTGGCGGTCGTCGTACCCGGCGCGGGGGGTGTGGGTGTGGGTACCTGAGCATCAGCGGCGGGAGTACCCGGAGCAGGTGTACCTGGAGCAGGCTGCGGAGGCTGCTGTGGCGGAGGCTGGGCGGAGCTGGGAGGGTTGAAACCTGGCGGTACGAACTGCGCGGGAGCAACCTGAGCCGCTGCAAGAATCAGAACCAGAAGGAGACGGAAATGAAGGTCTGTAGTCAGTTGGCGAATGATCATTTCGCCTTCATCTGCGTGCCCGCATTCCGCTGAGCTTCCCACAACTGCGCTTCCTGCTCCGTCAATTCCGCCTTCTTGCGGCTCCACTTTTGGGGACCAAAGGGCGTGGGTCGTTCAAAATGCAAGGTGTCGCCGGATTCCGACACTTTGGTCACGATCGCGCTCCTTGCTTTTGTATTGCCGAAGGGAGTGGGAACTGTGGTTCCGGGAGCCGGTTCGGTTTTCTCGGCGGCCGCAGGTACCGGGTCAGGAGCCGCGGAGGACTTGTCCTCGAATTTCTGGTAGCCGAAAGGAGTCTTGCGAAAACTCCACTGTTTGCCGTCCTTGTCGGTAAGACGGTACTCGCCTGGAGCTACCTCCCGGGCTTCTTTCGGCACGCCCTGAGGATTCGCCGCGGCAATCACGGCCACACAACCCAAAAACAATCCTGGCAATAAACGTTTGATCATGTAATGTCTCAATTCTCGGCTTCCCAGCGGCAAACTTCGCCAAAGGGACTTCTGGTCACGACTTTCTTAAATCCGTCCTGTACCGTGCCGGCGGGCGTAGTATCTCCACTTACGCAAGCACGGCTTCGTTCGCCAAGCTCGATGCCCGGCCCCGCTTTTACCGGAGCCTGTGCGGTAAGCGGCTTCGACGCCGCAGGCTGGGCGGCACCACCGGGAGCGGGCGCGGTCGTCTTCATCGAGCTCCGATCGGTAATCTGATCCAGCTTTCGCTTTATCTGCTTGCCCTCCCACTCGAACGTAACGTCCGGTCCGGTCAGAGCAACCAGCTTGAAGGCACCAATTGTCTGGCCTGGCCGGTATCCATGATGAGGCGCTCCGGGCTTCTCCGACAGGATGATGGTGGGCCCGGTTCCAACGTCTAAGACGCCGTGCGCCAGCGGAAGGTCTGGCATTGGTTTGGGTGGAGGCGGAGGTGGGGGTGGATCGAGAATCACGTTTGGGTTGCGATCCCGCGAGAAAACGAACTGCTGCGCCACTTCGACGTACGCCGCGGCCGTGACGGGGGACACACCGGTTAGCGGCGGCAGAACAGGCGCGGGCACCGGAGCAATAATTTGCCGCATCAACGCCTGCTCGCGTACTTCTGCTTGTGCCCAGCGGTCCCGCAGCATCGAACCAGTCATTGCGATCAGGCCGAGAAGCGTAAGATCGAGTAACCACAGATTCTTTCTCAAAGCGCAGAACCTTTTTTGTCGGGGACCAGTTCCTTTCGAACCAGACCGGAGATGGTGACCCGCACAGGCATCGTCTTTTGTTTTGGATTTGCGGAACCGACGCGAAAATCGGACGTTCCGAGCAATTCCTTTTGGGCCGTAAGGTCGGTGAGGAAGTTCACGAACTGCTCGATACCCGCGTCGAAGTTGACGCTGACCGTAACCTCGCCATAGTCAGTTCCATAGGGCTTTACCTGACCGATCTCTGTATTGCGAAGATCGATGTTGGTTTCAGGAGCCCTGGCAAGCTTGCGAATGATCTGAAGAAGCTGCGCCTGAGCTTGCGCCGCAGTTTGCGCCTGAATCAGATTCTTTTCGCGACCGGCTAGTTCCTTTGTGACCTGCGTGAGTAACTGCTCTTTGCCGGGTCCGGTGGCGTGCAATTGCTGCAGCTTCTGCAGTCTTCGTTCGGCTAAGGGAATGGTTCCCACTGCGGTTGGCGCTACGACTTTGGTTTCGTCCCGGCCGGTCCACCAGAAGCCGATCATTAGCAGCGCAACAGGGACAAGCAGCAGCAGCGCGCGCCGTTCCCGTTCGGACAATCTCACCTTGCCCCTCCTGCCGGATTGGGAGCGGTATTAGAAACCGCATTCGCAGGCGGCTTTGCGGGAGCCGTTGCGGGAGACCCTGCTGCGGGACCTTTGCCCTGCACCGCAGGCTGCACGGGAACCGTTCGCTGCGTGCGAATCCGAAACATTTCGCCGCCCTGACCCCGCGTAATGGGCATGGTGAACTCCGAGCGTTCGAAGTAGGCGGAGCTGTCGAACTTCTCAAGCAGCGGCGCTGCCTGATCCGCCTCACCCGAGAGCTGAACGGTCTGGCGATCCATGTCAAGCGAGGTAATCCAGCCAGGAGACGGAATCAGCTTAGTGAGCTCTGCCAACGAATCGATATCGAATCTGGAACGGCGACGGAAATCGTCAAGGCTCTGCGCTCGGGCTCGCTGCGCAGCAACATTGCGGTCCAGCAACTCGAGCTTCTTAACGCTGGGCTCAAATTGACGCACACGCCCTTGCAGCAAGGCGAGGTAGCGTGCGTCCGCCCAGCTCTGCTGCATTGCCAGCATCACCAGAAGAACGATCAGCCCAACGGCAAACACAACCGTGGGAATAAGCCTGGCGCGGGAGCTCGCTTTGCGAAGTTCCGCAGGGAGCAGATTGGCTTCGATGCCAAGCCACGGACATGCCCCGGCGAGCGCGGTGGCATAAGGAAAAATGTTGTCTTCGAAAGCAAGCGAGCGTGGATCGTAGTCAGCCGGAAACAGAGTCGGC
>JACMLA010000048.1 GCA_014379815.1 Bryobacteraceae bacterium
CCATCGTTGCATTCACTCGGGCCGAATCAGGGGCCAGGGCCACGCCCTGTTGGGCTTCCTGGAGCGCCTCCGGAAGCTTCTTCTCCGCGAGGAAGAGATCGGCTCTTTGGGCGTGGGCCAACGCCGCAGCTAGTGGAATCTCAAAGTGTCCGTGATAGACAAAGACGCTGGAGTCGATGACAGCTACAGGCGTCAGCTCTTTGAACTGTTCATACGGATTAAGTGGAGGTGGGCCGAACTCGAATCCTGTCAGATCGACTGCGCTAATCAACACTGGGCCATCGATCGCCGGCGTAGCGTCCGAGAGTGTGCCCAGCCAAATTGACTCCACGGTTGGAAGCAGCTTACATGGGATTTTGTAGTAATCGTAGTCGATCACACCGGTTCCGAAGTAAACAAACCAACAATGCTGAAGGTTGTGCTCGTCGGTGTAACGCTTCACGGCGTGCAGTTGCTGTGCCCAGTCCGCACTCGAATCGCTCAGATATCTCCAGACGTTCTTCGGCCCACCAAAGGCTTCGTTCCCATAGCCAATGTAGGCGGGAAAGGCACGTGTCACCGAGACTGCCTGAAACAACAACAATACTATGACTGCATAGAACCAGTAACGGCGACCCTTTATCAGCACTGAGGTTGCGCCTGCAATCAAGATCGCCAGAAAAATGTAGACAGGCAGGATGTGACGAATACCTATATTCATTCCGCCAAACATTGAAGCGGCCATATAGATCAGTGGCGGGACCAGCAGAAACTGCAGTTCGCGCCGGTTTTTTAATCGCCCGCTCGCAATCACCCAAATGCTGATCAGTAGCAGAATCAGGAAAGTAAGACTCGACTTCACCAGCATCGCCACAGGAAAATAGAACCAGACTGCGTGAGGATATGCTTTGCCGAAAACATAACTGTTGAAACTTTTGGCACTGAACAATACGTGTGCGAAGCCGTAGATGTAAGACTCGGGCAATACATGCAGCCGTGCAAACTCACGCAAGACTCTGGCTTCTGTCGGACTTGGCACCTGTTTGAGTTGCTCCTCCATCGATGGATTCAATTTCAATCCGTGCCCGCGTGCTGAATAACGGAATCCATAAGTGCCCCACAGAATTCCAACCGAAACCAGACCGATGACGAGCAGTGCCGCAGCAAGTCGAGCCGCGCGCTTACCGATAGAAAGTTGCGCCGCCAGGTCCACTGACTTTCGGCGGAGTACCTCGATGCCTGCCAGAATCACCAGCATCGGGAAGACGAGCACAGCACTGTGCTTGGAGGCCAATGCCAATCCCACGGCAAGACACGTGATTGCTAGCCGCGCTACCGAGGGCGCCTTGATGTACCTATAGAACGCATAGATCGAAGCCAACAGGAAGCAGGCTTGTATGGCGTCTGTGGTCACCAGTGCTCCATGCGCGAGCAGGGTTGGGTCAAAGACCAGCAGGCCGAGCGCAACGAATCCCGCGGTGGTGCCGAACATCTCCCTGGCCGTGAGAAACACAATCACCAACAACAATAGTGTGAAGATCGAAGCCGCGATCTGCGCCCGAAAAACAAGCTTGTCGGCGTCATTGTGAAAGATGAAATCCCTGCCACCGAGAACTGCCTCCAACCGGTAAGGACGATCCTGCAGCTCTGGCACATTCAGATGCATGCTAAGCAGGGGTAGGGTGGCAACGGACTTGACCAGTGGTGGGTGCTCGGGATTCAGCCCGAAGTCACCCTTCCATGACATGTATCCGGAATAGATGTGGTCGGGTTCGTCCCAGGTAGCGGTGTTTGCGTGTGAAGTTAGCGCCAAATGGATGGCGAAGAGCGCTATGAATGCGCCCACGCCCGCAATGACCGACCACTGTTGAGAGGTCTCTCGCACTCGAGTCACGGCTCGTATACCTCGCGAAATGAATTCAAAAGAGCAACATTAACAAGAAGATAAATGTCCGGGTCTGAATCCACAATGTTAACGCTCGGAGTCGGAAACGGACGATCGATTGATGAACAGACGGTTCTAACCACTCGCTGCGATATAGACTATTTCGCAGCCCTTGTAAATGTGACTCCCCCGTAATTCAACGATCCGAACTTCCCGTCGGCATCCTTGATGAAGCCGATTACCTCACCGTTTCCTCCGGGCAGCATCACGACGCGAATAGTGTCCGGCTGGGTATAAGGCGTGCTAACTGTGTTCAGTTTGCCCATTTGGACAGCGAGGACTTTTTCTTTTGCGACGATCTCGATTGTCCCCAGCATGTCGTTCTTATACTTACCGGCATAGTCAGTGAACGGTTTTGTAAGCTGCCACTCTCTCTTTGCCCGGTTCGCGGCCTCAGCGGCGATCCCCTGCTTTCTGCCCTCATAAGCCGTAAGGGTGTCCTGTAGTTGCTTGGCGTAATCAGCCTCGAGATTCTCTGTTCGCAGCCACCAGTCGTAAGCATAAGCAGCCAGCATATCTGCCAGGCGTCCGCCAAGCGTGTCGTTGTTCACCATCACGCCGACTGCGATTTTTTTGTCAGGCATGAATGAGACATGGCTGCGATAACCGGGATAGCCGCCATGATGATAGATCACCTTTTCGTTGCGGTACTTGCCGATCTGCCACCCGAGCCCATATTCGCCGTCGCCCGAAAACGGCGGCTCGTTGCGCGTGCTCTTTGTGTATCCGGTTTGCGCATTGCGTAAAAGATCGGCCGGCAATACCTGTTTCCCGCCGAGTCTGCCGCCGTTAATGTTCAGGTTAAGCCACCTGCCCAGGTCCAAAATGCTCATGAAGATTCCACCGGC
>JACMLA010000376.1 GCA_014379815.1 Bryobacteraceae bacterium
GATTGCAGTCTTCCGGGCTGCTGCGGAGATCTCAATCTGGTTGTGCACTTCGCGGGCACCGGCTGACTTTGCCATTCTCGTGGCGTTGCCTTTGTGCTGCATCACCTCGACCCGGCCTGTGAGCGTGGCAGTTCCGCCGCGTACTCGTATCTGGATCCCGTCCGATGCCAGTTTGGATCGGGCCAGCCGGACTTTGAAGTCTGCGTCGATCTCGTTATCACTTCGAGCCGGCGAAGTTTTGGAAGCCGCGCTCACCAGCGACACGACTGACAGGAAAACCAGGAGAATCCTCACTTACCATCAGTGCAAGATTGCCATGAAAATTCTCGCTATTCCCGTCTTCTTTTTTCTGATCGCGACAACGGGCCAAACAAGCAGGGCCGCCTACCACCGCGATGTCGTGTACGCCGAACGCTCTGACGGAGAATTGACGCTCGACGCCTATGTACCCGATGGCGCTGGACCGCACCCTGCCGTGATTATCGTTCATGGGGGAGGCTGGTCGAAGGGAGACAAGCAGACCTATGTGCAGCCTCTGTTTCCGGTGCTGCAGGACGCAGGGTATGCCTGGTTCAGCATCAACTACCGCCTGGCTCCGAAGCATCGCTTCCCCGAGCCCGCAAAGGACGTGGAAGA
Source organism: Bryobacteraceae bacterium (assembly GCA_014379815.1). The sequence continues at coordinate 637 of JACMLA010000376.1, forward strand.
TGCCATACGCTGGGTCCGGCTGAACTCGGTCGCATACAACATCGATCCCGCCAGATTAGCCCTCATCGGCGAATCCGCAGGAGGGCATCTCGTGTCGTGGGTGGGCCTGACCAACCCGGCAGGACTGGTCGGGGTAGTGCCATTTTACGCGCCGCATAACCTGCTGACCCGGGCGGAGAAAATTGGAATCAGCGAGAACGTTCAAAATCTGCTGGGCATCACGGCAGACATGAACGGAGAGAACCGCCTCGCTCTAAAGAATGCATCGCCCTACTATCAGGTGACACCGGCAGCGCCACCGTTTCTGCTGATACATGGGACCAAAGACAAACAGGTTGCCTTCAACCAGTCGGTGAGTATGCAAAAGCAATTTCGCAAGTTAAGGCTTGCTTGCGATCTGTTTACGGTAAAGGGGGGAGGGCACGGTATGAGTTCGTGGTCTGACCTCGACCCGACCTGGAAGAACTACCTCGTGCAATGGCTCCGGGAACGGATGCGGTCAGCGCCGTCACGACAACCCGTTCGGTGAACGCGAATTCGAGGTGCCTTCCCATCCGGCGACATCTGACATTCCAGAGGTGTATGCTGGCGGGATTTGTACAAAAGGTTTACAACGGGCCTTATACTGATATGTCTGAATGAATGTCGTCCTACGTTATTGCACGGCCACCGAAGCGGAGTATTTCCTAACGGCAGTTCCCGCAAATTGAAAGGGTTTCAGGTCGCGTTCCAGGTTTCGCGGCAGTAAGCGATTCGTAACCTTTCGCAGTGTTGTCGCAAATATAACTTCGGAGATTTAAGTGACAAAGAGTTTTTCAGCACCAGCAACGCTTTCAGCACCAACAGCACTTTCGGATAGAACAGGCAATCTCTGGAATTGGATAGCAGCATTTCTATATCTCATTAACGCAATTCTGGTACTCTCATTACCCATCTTTCCCAGCCAGGATGGCCCGGTTCACCTTTACTACACCGAGGTCATCCGGGACCTTTTGTTAAATTCCGGTCAATACGGACAGTATTTCGCAATCAAGCAGTTGATCACGCCGTACGCGTTTCAGTACTACACGATGATTGCTCTGGAGACGGTTTTCACTCCGGAGATGAGTGAAAAAGTATTGATCTGCCTGTATCTCGCAGCCTTCGGCCTTGGATTCAAGTACCTGCTGGAGTCGGTTGGCCGCAGAAACACTCCCTGGGTACTGACTAGTTTGCCCTTTGCCATGCACAGTCTGGTATTTATGGGCTTCTTAAATTTTTGCTTCGCTGTCGCGCTTGCTATGTTCCTGTGCGGTTTTTGGCTCCGATGGGTCAACCGTCTGAATACACGCGCTCTGGTGATTATCGTGTTGACGTTCCTCTTTCTGATGGTGGTGCACCCGGTGCCGCTCGCGATCTTTCTCAGTTTTGCCGGCCTCACTCTTTTGGTTGACCTCATTGCGGAGCGTTCCAACAGCTCACAAACGTTGCTGGAAGCGATCATGGCCCGAAGAACTCAAATCATCCTGCTGTTTATCTTCGGTATCGTCGGACTGCTCTGGGTGATTATGTTCCGAACAGAGCCATCGCCCAATGCCATGCGGAACTTCCCCAAAGCTCCACAGGATTTTGGATGGGTTCATAAAATGACCGAGGAAGTGAAGCTTTGGCCCATCGTGCCCTACTTCACGATTCCCTATCGGGCGGGCCCGGTCCTGCTGATTTTCGCGGCCATCGTCGCGATAGCGGCTGCGGTTCCTGCCGCACTTCGAAAACTGCCCCGGGCCGCTGTCGTGTGTCTGCTCACCAGCGCAGCCTGCTATTTGCTATACGTCTTCGCACCGGTACCGCTGAACGGCGCAACTTACTTTGCGAACCGGTTCCCTATTTTCTGGGTCGTGTTCCTCTTCGCTAGTGCAGCCGCTCTCCCAACCGCTCTGCCAAGCGCGCATTCCAGATTTCGGTACGCAGTCCCGGTGCTGGCAATCCCTGTCGCGCTGCTTAGCTTGTTTCTGCAATGGCGGCATACTTCGGCGACTGCGGCGGAACTCACCCCCACGCTCAACGCGAAAGTGATCGGTCCGGGATCGTTGGGACTCATCTGCAGTGATAGCGCCCGGGACCCTATCCGCTCTTACGATCCGCACCTGTGGCTCGGCGTTCATTATTTCCGGAGATCCAAGGCGGTATTGGTGAACGCTCCGTGGATGTATCTGCCTCACATCATGCTCAAACCCGTCAAAGCTTCAGATTGGGATTTCATTGACCCGCATCCGATGGCCGACTACCTCGGGGCAGGAGATGTGAAACAGCTCCCTTCGTCGAATCTGGCATTCATGATCAGAGCCGGTCGGAACACGCCCAAAATTGCCGAGGCTACAGGACGCTGGGGATATAAGCCTGCGGGTTACGACAACGGAATCTTCGAAGTCTATGCTAAACCGGAGCTGCTGCCGGGCATTGCGCAGAATCCGACAACTGCTTCTGGTCTGCGGCAGTAACTCAACCTTTCCCGATCTACCAGGGTGGTGAGAATCGGTTAATGCGGTTGCGGGCCGGGTCGTCCGATGAAAAAAGCTTGAGTCTTTTGGGCGCCGTTTTCTGGAACTCCCACATGGCTGCTTTAAGCTTTTCCTGAATGGAAGGGTCTATCGCAAAGACACCCATCGTCCGATCGCCGAACACGTAATTCGAAGGTATTTTCCAGTCTGCGACTGGAATCCACTCCTTCGGAATCCGTTCGGCGACGAAGGGCCATTCCGTCTGCAGGATAGCGAAGTGAGCTCCTTTAGACTTCGTCCACTCGCTCATCTGAGCAGCTCCGTACCCGGTTCGTCTGTAGATCAACGGTTCTACCGATCCCAGTCCAAAGACGTCCAGAATCCTCGCCTCAGTGAAGTAACACAGCGCGCCAATGTCGTTGACGGCTATCGTGGACGTGGGAAAGTACTTCGCTACAAAGCGTGCTGGGACAACGTGCTCGAGGTATCGCTCTTCCGAAACACGGGGGACGGTCCGGATACTCAGTGCTGCCGCCCTTATGGACTGGAATCCGAAAACAACTGCGAAGGCGGCAACGGGAACCAAAGTCCACGCCTTTCGCCAGGTAGGGGCGAAGCTGACAGCGCCGAGAAAGAGCACCAGCGTGACAATACCTAACGCATTCAAATACGCCTCGTAGCGGTAATACCAGCCTACTTTCGCAAAGACCACGTGAAGAACCGCGCTCAAAGAGAACAGGAAAAACCAGTCACGCAGGCGGGAACGAATCTGTTCCGGAGCGTGCTCCAGCAAGATGAGGTGTACGTACAGCATCAACCCCAGAATCAGTAGCAGATGCAAAGTCGGTGCACCATTGGCTTTGTCCACCGCGATTCGCAGTAAATCGGTTACCTTTCGGATGTTCTCGACTTTGGCGTAGAAAGAATTCGGGAGAAAGAGGCCTCCCTGCGAGGTGGCGTACACCCCGAAAAATACGATCGGAATGACACTGAGAGCTGACTGCAGCGTTGCGGCCAGGAACTTCCGATGGCTGAGCAGGACCAGACAGCCGACTGCAATGACCATCGCGCTCTCGTAACGAAGCAGGATCATCAGGACGGCAGCAACGCAAAGGAGGGGAAGCGACTTATACCCCGGAGGAGCGTGCGCGTAGGTGATCAGAACGGAGGCATAAAACACCGTCGCTGCCGCGTGTGCGAGATGCTCCATACCGATAAACGCATTGGAGGTCATCGGCACAAAGAAGATGAGTACCGTCAGGCCAAAGGTCTGGAGCAGGAAGCGACCAGGTATTTCCCTCTCGAATATGCTGTGGGCCAGCGCAAGGAGCAATGCAGCCGAAAACAGCCCCAGCCACAAAGGAACCATGACATTTGTGCCGATGATTCCGAACACACCCGCTATCAGCAGAGGCCAGATCAATGAGGAGGACGCAGAACTAAATTCGTACTGCGTCACTCCCCACAACCCGTGATTTGCAATGTTCTTTGCCAGCGCTGCGTGGATATAACTATCGTCCAGAGGATATACGAACGACCAGTCCGTTCGCCGGATGCATAGAAAATACGTTACCGCTGCGATTACAAAAAAAAAGGAAAATGCGAAAAAAAAGGCACCCTTTCGCTTAAGAAAGCCGAAGCGATTCGTCAGTTCAGAATTCACGTCCCTAGAAGTATAGCGCCCGTATACGAACAGGCTCCCCTGGAAACGTTAGGGCTTTTTGGTGGTTTGGTGCGCGACCAGTTTCCACATGCTGCCTTGCTTGACCCACACGTGCTGGAGGAAGACGGTGTTGTCGAAGGGTACGCCGCTGGTTGCTCCGGTCATCCTGGCCATTGTATTTACGACTCCGGTGTTCCCGTGCCAGCTTCTGATCTTCATTCCGCTGTAGTCGATGCCAGTGTACTTCTGCGAGCCGGTCTTCAGCTTGTCGAGGTACTGGCCTTTGTCTTCCACTACGCCGGACGAGTGTGTGTAGATGAGGTCGTCGGAGAGCATGGCAGCTAATCCCGTGCGGTCGCCCGCTTTGACGGCAGCAGCCCAGGTCTCTTCAGCTTTACGGATATCGCTTTCAGACCCCGTTTGCGCCAAAACGGCGGTCGCGATACAGAGTGTGGTAGCAACGAGGGTAACAGGAATAAGCAGCTTCATGATCCTGCATAGTATCAGCCATGCCCGAAGTACATTAACCAGCCAAGCCCGAACAGAGCCAGCATGAAGTAACCAAACGTTTGCAAACCGTAACGGACCCGTTCGCGATCTGTCTTTTTGGTCACCACTCCCAGAACAACCGAGGTCATGAGAGCGAATAGAAAAGCGGTTTCAAAGTGCGAGAGAGCCATCGTCGGCATAGATTAGTCTTTCTGCCCCGTCGCGATCTCCCAGGCATCGACCATTGCCAAAACGTTCAACAAGCCCGCACCGACAAGGAACTTCGAGCCGTAATCGTGAACATGCCCAGCTACATCGGGCTGGTTATATCCGAGGGCTACCGTAACGAAGTAAAGCGCTCCGGAGCAGACATGCGACAAAAACCCTCCGCAATAAATGATGATTGTCAGCAGATCTCCACCCTGCGGCTGGAAAAAAGCTCCGCGCATCAGAATGCCGACCAGAAACATCACGACGACGGAAAGCAATATCAGCAACCCGCGCATTCTCCGGTGTAGCAGGAAGTGTCCGGCACCGGGGATGAGGAAGCCGAGTGCCACGGCAGCGATTCCGTTAGGCGCTGCTTTTGCGGTTATGTCTGCCATCTTTACTCCACGGTAACAAACGCGGAAAACTTACTTCTTTTGCTTCGCGATAAGCCTATCTTTGACCTTGGAGTACACACCGGACGGGAGGACCTTTTTCTCTACCAGATCATCTTTGGCACGATACGGTCGCCCAGCAATGATCTTTGCGGCATAGGCATCGCCGATCCCGGGCACTATCTTGAGTTCCTCTGCCGATGCGGTGTTGATGTCGATCAGTTTGGCATGCGACGATTCGCCTGCGACCGGCGTAGTCTTTTTCGTCGCGGCCGCTGAGCCCTGGCCCAGAAGCGAGGCACTCGCGAGTAAGGCGATCCCGAACAACCGGAGTCTGTTCTTCATCGCTTCAATCTACCGCGTGGGGCGGACGGGTTCGACGGCTTCTTAGCTCTGCAGTCTCCCGGCGATGACATAGCAGACAAAGAGTGCGAATGTTCGACAAGTCGCACGCCCCTCCGCCCTCGACGACCGCCACAATGTGGTCGGCATCCCACAGCGTTTTCCGGGTTAGCGCTTTTAGACCCCAATGCTGCAGTTTTCGCAGGCGCGCGGTGCCGCGGCTCCTCTTGATATCCAGATAAGCTGCCACCGTGTCTGTATGGCAGGCAGCGCAAACTCCCAGATCTCTCGCGAAGGTCTTGTCTCTGAGATAGCTCGTATCGGTACGAAGACGCCATTGATCTACGCAGAAATCCGAGCAGAAAGTTCGACGACGTGGCGGCACTTCCAGTTCGCACCAGCGGCACAGAGTGCGGCCCTCTAAACCCCTGGGCAGTTCTGCTTTCACGACACGGCCACCCTTTAGAGTTCGTGCTGTGGTTTTCTGCCAGTCTTGCACGGGGTCATTCCCACTCGATGGTGCCCGGAGGCTTATGGGTGAGGTCCAAAAAGACTGCGCAGACTCCCGGAATCTCCATCAAACCTGTAACGATCGGACCGCTTACATCGGCAGGGAGCTCCAGAGCTTGTGCCGTCATGCCATCGACCGAGTTCACTGGGCGAAGCACCACGGAGTCGGGATGGTCGGGCGTTCCAAAAGGAATGGTGATTACCGGAAACTGCCAGGCCAGGCGATCAAAACCGGCAATTGCGCTCACCCGGCGCACCACAACATCTGCCTGCCTCAGCCGGTTCAGACGGTCCTCTGTAAGCGTCGCTGGCATGCTCCGCATGGAACTGATGGGGGCCTTCGTCGCAAGCTCGGCGATCACGCGATTTACTTCGGCGATGCTGTTGATCAGGTCGACGGCGCGCTCGTGCAGGTTATCGCCCTCAATTGCGAGTACAGGCCGGTAGGTTCTTAAATCACCCTGAACGCCGACTGACTTCACTGGGAGGATGTACCCTGCCTCGATCTGTATTGGCTCACCAGGTTCGTCCGTACAAAGACACCGGATCGCGAGACCCGGTCCTGGAAACGGGTGACGCTCAAGGAAGTCTTCCACAATGCCCAGTTCGCGTCCAATCTCCCGCACTTCATCCTTGTAGAAGTAAGACAGAGGCTCAACGATGCGGCCTTGCTCCATCAGCGTCTGGATTCCTGCGACGCGGTTGTGATGCGTCTTGATCAGGTCGGCTTTGGCCGTCCCGCCGGATTCAATGGTGTCGGGGTAGATAGTGCCCTGACCAAGAATCCAGTTGCCTTCCACGAAGTGACCGGTTCGCAGAATCCGATCCTGTACTTCCACAAACTGGGAGCCGATGATCTTTCGTTTTATCTCAGGATCGGTAACTCCAGTGAGCGCTCCAAGGAACTGCTCTCCCGCTTCTTCGATGCTGAAAGCAGGTGCTCCCAGAGTTTCGAACAGTCGCCGCACAAAAGCAGTCTCGCCTTCACGCATCAGCCCGGTGTCGACGTAATACCCACTCACGCGGTCCTGGCCCAGCGCCCGAAGACACAGGGTGAATGCGACGGTGCTGTCCACACCGCCGCTTACGAAGAAGAAGACATTGCGATCGCCGACGATCTCGCGAATTTTCTGCTCCACCAGCGGCACGCGATGCCGGGGATCCCAGTCCGATGTGCACCCGGCGATGTTGAAAACAAAGTTGGAAAGAATCTGCGAACCCTGATGCGTATGGACAACTTCGGGGTGAAACTGGACACCGAACAAACGACGGTCAGGCGCGGCGATGGCGGCTATCGCGCACGTTCCTGTGCTGCCGGTGACTGCAAAGCCCTGCGGCGCACGTCGAACGGTATCGCGATGACTCATCCAGATTTGCTGTTGCCCGCCGGCATTCGCGAACAGACTGCCAGGTTCCTCAATCAGGCTGAGCGTCGCGAGTCCGTACTCGCCCTTGTCACCTTTCCAGACTTCGCCGCCCAGAAACCGCGCCATTAATTGCTGACCGTAGCAGATGCCGAGGACAGCAGAACCAATAGCAAATATGTCCGGATCTACCGTTGGGCTGCCTTCTTCGTAAACGCTGGCGGGTCCACCAGAGATGATCAGGCCCTTGCGGCCTTGAAGAACTGCGGCTGGCGTCTCGCTGGGAAGCACGTCGGCGTACACCCCAAGCTCGCGCACTTTCCTGGCAATCAGGTGGGTGTATTGGCCCCCTGTATCGAGGACTGCTATCTGGGGATTAGGGATGAAGTCGGTCACAAATGACGAGAGCCGCCC
>JACMLA010000003.1 GCA_014379815.1 Bryobacteraceae bacterium
CGGGAGGTACGGGAGCCGGAGAATTGCCAGGTGTGCTGATCCCGTTGCCCGCGCCTACATAGGCCTGAAACACGCCGGGAAGGCGCTGTTCGGTCCGGAAGCGGAACTGGAAGACAACATCTTCAACAGCATCCCGGTTGTTATCGATCTTCAATTCATACAGGATCTCGGGGTCGAACGGGAACCAGTTGGGACCGTTTGCGGGTTCCTGTAAAGGGTCGACGCACATGATCAGAGTCACGCGTGGCGTCGGGTTGCCGTCATAGCTGCGGAACGCATACACGTCCGTGATGTCGGCCTTGTGATCCAGCGCGGTGATAGGCGCTTCGCGGTGATTTGCAGCGGTTAACGGAGCCGCAGCCATCAGCACCGCTAATGTCGTAGCAATAGCTGTTCTAGAAAAGTCCATTTTGTCCCCTGATTAAAACGATTAGAGCGTTCGGCGTCTACGCAGAACGCCGACTGCGGCCAGACCCATTGCCGTGAGGATCATGGCAGATGGTTCGGGCACGGCTGAGAGCCCGACGGTAGCTGATGGCAGAAACGCAGTACCCTGCAAGCCGCCGTCTACAGTCAGGTCAACAAAGACATCGAAGAAGCTGGAAAAGGTGCCATTTACAAACTCGCGCGGTGTCGATCCGTTGGCGGTATAGAAAGCAACTGCACTCGCGGGATCAGTACAGCCAACGGGGGGGTCTCCCTGGAAAGAACCGCCAGAACAAACGTCCAGGATCCCGGTTACCACACCATCGCCAGTAGCTGCCGGTGAGTTCAACGTGATGACTGGAAACCCGAGAAGGCCCCCGGCGGCGTTGAACCGAAAAATTGACTGGAACAGTTCCCCGGTAAGAGCACTTGAGTTCAGCGAGAACAAAAGGTTCGGACTGTCCGAACTGCCTCCGGGAGTCACCTGCACCAGCGTCGGATCCAGTACCGATGCAAAGGAAAGCCCAGGCACGATGCTGAAGTTGCTAAACGAAACTGCACCAAGCTCGCATCCGGCAGGCTCCAGATCGACATAACTCTGGAGACTCCCCTGCAAACAGGGACCTGCAAATGCAGCCGCACTCAATGCGAGGGAAATCACAATTGCAGAAAAAAACTTACTCATTCATCCTCCGGTGTTAAAACTAGCCCCACTCTGGAACGATTACGAGTATAGGCACCGTATGGATTGAGCTAAGGCGAAATAGTTTTGGAAATTAGCTAGTACTACAGGTAGTACCCCAGCGTTTAGTGGCGGAAATGCCGTATGCCGGTGAATACCATGGCAAGGCCGAGACGGTCGGCTGCGTGAATCACGGCGTCATCCTTTACTGAGCCACCAGGCTGGACTACTGCAGTGATTCCGTGCTTCGCTGCTTCTTCCACTCCGTCCGGAAAAGGAAAGAAGGCATCGGATGCCAGCACGGTGCCCTCAAGGGAGAGCACAGCTTTCAGGGCACCCATCTTCACGGAATCGAGGCGGCTCATCTGCCCGGCACCCGCGCTGACGCTCTGCCCTGCACGCGCAAATACGATTGCGTTTGACTTTACGTGCTTGCACACCTTCCAGCCGAACTCCAGTGCGCGCCATTCTTCTTCGGTGGGGGCCCTTTTGGTAACTACCCGGGCGGTATTGCGGTCCAGCGCTACCTGGTCCGGTGTCTGCGCCAGAATGCCGCCGCTCACAGATTTGAGGACCAGCGCATCCTGACCGGGACCGACTTCGAGTAATCGTAAATTCCGTTTCGCGGTGAGCAGACCGAGCGCTGCCTGTGAGTATCCGGGCGCGGCAATCGCTTCGATGAAGGTTTTGGCAATCTCGCTGGCAGTCTCCTCATCCACTTCGCGATTGAACGCCAGAACGCCCCCGAAGGCCGATACCGGGTCCGCCTCGAAGGCCTTGAGATACGCTTCCGCCAGAGTGTTCTGCTCTGCACAACCACAGGGATTTGTGTGCTTGATGATCGCCGCCGCTGGGCCTGCAAACTCCGCAATCAGCTGCCACGCCGCGTCGAGGTCGACAAGATTGTTGTAAGACAGCTCCTTGCCATGGAGTTGCTTTGCCGAGGCAATTCCGCGAGGTGCCAGAGAATACAACGCCGCCTTTTGATGCGGATTCTCTCCATACCGGAGATCGAGTACCCGCGGGCCTTGTACGACCAGAACTTCCGGCAGTTCCGTGGGCCGGTCCTGAAACTCGCCATTCTCCAGAGTGAGACTTGCGAGGCGCGCCGTGACGGCCCGATCGTACAGAGCTGTCAGTTCGAAGGCCTGCTTTGCCAAACGCCAGCATGTTGCGGCGGACAGCGAACCTGTGGACGTCCGGAGTTCCTCAAGAATCATGTCGTAGTCCTCAGGCCTTGTGACTACCGCGACATCCTGCCAGTTCTTGGCAGCCGCGCGAATCATGGTCGGACCGCCGATATCGATGTTCTCGATCAACTCATGCACCGTAGCATCGGGGCGTGCCGCGACCTTCTCGAACGCGTAGAGATTGACGACGACCATGTCGATGAGTCCAATCCCGTGCTCGACCAGCGATTGCAGGTGCGAGGCGTTGGAACGGATTGCGAGTATGCCGGCGGCGACACGGGGATGGATGGTCTTCACCCTGCCGTCCAGCATTTCGGGAAAGCCTGTTAGCTCCGCTATATCGCGCACCGGGGTATTCGCGCCTCGGATGGCCGAGGCTGTGCCGCCGGTGGAGACGATGTCTATCCCGAGCTGATGGAGAGCACCGGTAAACTCCACTACGCCGGTCTTATCGGTAACGCTGATCAGAGCGCGTTTGATCTGCGGCATCGTAAACGATCGTTACTCTGCTGGCTGGGAAGCAGAAGGCTCTGCCGCATCCGGAACGGGTGCTATCTTACGGCCATTTTCGAACAGAAAGTTCAGGACTTTGTCCGTCCGGATACGCGAGGCTATACGATCCAGTGTGCCGTCCTTCTGATACTTCGCTCGCAAGGAGGCAATGGGCTCCCGTTCGCGCCTTGCGATATTGGCAAGCTCGCGATCGATTTCGTCATTGGTTGCGTGGATGGATTCTGTATCGGCGATACGCTCCAGCAGCAATGAGGCACGCACATCCTTGGTGGCCGCATCCCGGCGCGCTTCCTTCAGCTTGTCCCAGTCCAGGCGTTTGGCAAGCTCCTTTGGGTCGACGCCCTGACCCGCCATCTCGCGCAATTGTCGGTCCAGCTGGAACTCGATCTGGCGGTCCAGAAATGCTTCCGGGATCGCGAATGGATGAGCCTCAACCAGCTTGTCCACCGCTTTGCTCTTGGCTTCCTGCTGTGCTGTAAACTCGCGTTCCGAACGTATGGAAGCACGAATGGCGTTACGTAACTCTTCCAGAGTCTGGTAGTCGCCAAGGTCACGCGCAAACTCGTCGTTGATGTCAGGCAGCTCACGCCGACGGACGTTCTTAACGGTCGCCCGGAAAGTTACCGTGCGACCGGCGAGCCGCTCCTGTCCGTACTCTTCCGGGTACGCGACGTCGAACTCCCGCGACTCTTCCGGAGATACGCCCACAAGATTCTGGTTGAACTCCGGCATGGTGTCCGGGTCGCCGATGTGGATCGACATGCTTTCATTTTGGATCGGCTCGCCTTCAATACCAGCGATCGTTTCCAGCGAGACCAGCGCGTAGTCGCCGTCCTGCAAGGGACGAGGATCTTCGTTGACAAACTCGGCTTTGCGGTTGCGCAGTTCCTCTACTCTCTTGACAACATCTTCTTCCGACACCCCCGGTTCCGCATAGGGTACATCGATGCCGCGGTACGTGCCTAGCTCGAACTCGGGCGCTACCTCGAACTCCGCCTTGAACCGCAAAGGCTCACCTTCGAGGAAGTGAATGTCGGTGACATTGGGCGATCCGACTACGTTCCAGCGCTCCCGTTCTGCCTGGGCACGAAACGCTTTTGGCAGCACGTGTTCCAGCACATCCTGACGAATCTCGTCTTTGAACTTCGTCCGGATCAGGCTGGCGGGAGCTTTTCCTGGACGGAAGCCAGGCAGTCTCGCCTTGATCTGGATCTCCGCTATAACAGTTGCGGTTTCTTTCGCGACTTCTTCAGCCGGGATCGTAATTTCGGTTTCGCGTTTACAGGTTTCAGACAATGCCATTGGTTAGTCTTGCAATCAGTTCTCGGATCTGCCGAGATATTGTTCCTGCTCGATCGTAAGTTTGTCGGTGGAGACGCACATGGAATCGAGTTTGATTCTTGCTACTTGCCGATCGAGAGATTCCGGCATGCTGTGGATCGCGTTGCTCAGAGACGTCCGGTTTTGCACCAGATACTCAGCAGCCAGAGCGAGCGTGGCAAACGTTATATCCAGCACCGATGCAGGCTGGCCCGCACCTGCGATGAGATTGATGGTGCGTCCATCCGCCAGCACGCAGATCCGGCGACCGTCTTTTAGCTTATATTCTTCAACGAACTCGCGCACTCCACGGTGAGACGCGGCAACCTTGCCAAGTTGCGCAATATCGATTTCCGCGCTGGAGCTTCCGGCATTGCAGATCAGGGCACCGTCTTTGAGCCGCTCAAATACGTCTCGCCCTACCACACTGCGATTGCCGGTTGCGGTGATGAAGATATCCCCGAAGCGCGCGGCTTCGCTGATCGGCATCACCCGATAACCGTCCATGACAGCTTCGAGCGCGGGCAGCGGATCGGTTTCGGTAATCACCACGTTTGCACCGGATCCGCGCGCTTTGGCGGCGATGCCTTGCCCGGAGGCACCATATCCGGCAACTACGATATTGGTCCCGGCCAGCAACAGACCGGTAATCCGAACGATGGTGTCGAGAGTGCTTTGACCGGTTCCATATCTCGATTCAAACAGGCTCCGCGTCTTGGTATCTGACGCATCGATCACAGGCACGGGAAGACCATTCTGACGCGCGATTGCCCTATAGCGAACTGCTCCGCCTGGGTTATCGAAAACGGTACCGAATATCCTCGAGCCGCTATCGCCGGGTGTATACCCGCTCATCGCCTGCTCACCGAGTTCTGCCGCAGAGTCGACGATCAGGTGAGGCTCCAGTGCAAGTACGGCGGTGCGATGACCGAGCATCTCCTGACTGGTCTCGCCGCTGAGAGCGAAAACCGGGATGTGATAGTCACGAACCAGTGACGCGGAAACGTCGTCCTGTGTCGCGTCCGGGTCACATCCACAAAGCACAGGAGAGGCGCCTCCATCCCGAAGGGTCATTAGAAAAGCTGCTGTTTCGGGTGTGGCGGGCAGGCTGGCAGATACCCGCAGGTCGGCAAAGGGCTGTGTCTTGATGAACTGTTTGCGCACCATGCGGAGGACCGGCATGGTTACCGAAGCCCAGTCGATCTTTCGGCGTCCAGCGTCAGCCAGCGTCAGATCCCGGATATCGCACGGAACTGCTACTGTGGCGACCCTGTCCATTTAATCCTCTACCTGGGATTGTACGCAAGGACCAGGCGGATGGATGAGCATCCGCCCGAACGGATACACTACCGGGCTGCCGCGGCGACGGTCGGAGCAGCTGCCTGCAGAGCCTCAACCTTGTCCAGCGCCTCCCACGTAAACGACTCTCCGGTTCGACCGAAGTGGCCAAAAGCCGCAGTTTTACGATAGATGGGCCGACGTAACCGCAGATGGTCGATGATGCCCTTGGGAGTGAGCGGGAAGTTCGCACGCACCATGTCCGTGAGCATGGATTCCTCGACGGTGCCCGTTCCGAAGGTGTTGACCAGAACCGAAACCGGCTCCGCTACGCCGATTGCGTAGGCAAGCTGCACTTCGCATCGGGTAGCAAACCCGGCACCCACAAGATTCTTGGCAATGTAGCGGGCCATGTAGCAGGCGGAGCGGTCGACCTTCGTCGGATCTTTGCCGGAGAATGCGCCACCGCCATGTCGACCCATCCCACCGTACGTATCCACAATGATCTTTCGACCCGTCAGTCCGGTGTCGCCGTGGGGCCCGCCAATCACAAAACGTCCGGTTGGATTGATGTAGTACTTGGTATCGGAATCCACCATGTCTTGCGGAATCACACGATCGATGATGACGGTGCGGACCTTGTCACGCAACTCTTCAGTGCTGATCGTGTCATGGTGCTGCGTGGAGATGACCACCGCATCGATACGCGCTGGCTTGTTGTTTACATACTCTACGGAAACCTGGCTCTTGCCGTCGGGACGTAGAAAGTCGAGCTCGCCGCTATTGCGCGCTTCGCTCAGGCGGTGCGTCAGCTTGTGCGCCAGCATGATCGGCAGGGGCATTAGCTCTGCCGTCTCGTCACACGCGTAGCCAAACATCAGGCCCTGATCGCCGGCGCCACCGGTGTCCACACCCATCGCGATGTCGGGAGACTGTGCTTGAATCACATTCAGGACACCGCAGGTCTTCCAGTCATAGCCGTATGCGGCGTCGGTGAAGCCGATGTCCCGGATCACTTCCCGGGCCAGCGTAGGAACATCAACGTAAGTGGTGGTGGTGATTTCACCGGCAACCACGCAGATTCCGGTAGTTACGAGAACTTCGCAGGCAACGCGCCCGTTCGGGTCTTCCTTTAGAACTGCGTCAAGGACAGCATCAGAAATCTGATCCGCCATTTTGTCGGGATGGCCTTCGGTCACCGACTCCGATGTAAAAATATGCCGCTGATTACTCATGCATAAACCTTTAAAGTGTAGAGTGTGATGTCAAAAAGACATCGGACACCCTCTTTTGAAAGGGTGTCCAGGACTTCATCGCCATCCACGGGCTGGATGCGCTTTAAAAAAAACCGGAACCCGTAGTGTAACAGATGACGGACGCCATGAATTCCCGGCAACTCCGGTATAGCAGTTACAGAAACTCCACGGGACGCGCCATCTTGATCGCCTGATTTTTCAACAGTTCCACCAGAACCGGATCCGGAACACATTGATCGGTCTCCACTACCGAAACGGCCTCGTAAGGCAGATCCTCGGCGGGCCGGGTTTCATTGCGGCCCAGCGAAAAATTCGCGATATTGATTCCGCTCGAACCCAGGACCCCGCCAACATGTCCAATCACTCCGGGAACGTCGTCGTTTTTGAGAAACGTCAAGTGACCTTCTAGGGGAACCTCGATTGGGATGCCGTCGA
>JACMLA010000377.1 GCA_014379815.1 Bryobacteraceae bacterium
GAATCGTGGTCCGCCCACGCCCCGGGAATCCTTCACGCGCACAGTGTATTCACCGTCTTCCGGGGCGACAAACTGCAAATAAGAATCTCGCCCAATCGCAGGACCGCCGTCATCGTTGCGCGCATACAGCCGGAACAGTGGTAATCCGTTTGGCGAGAACTGTGTACCGGCTGGATGAAGCTTCACCTTGTAGACAGGGCTGTCGAGGTGGTGGGATTCCGCGCTGGTGGCGAAGAACGAGCGCCGCGCCGCGCCGAAACCCTCGAGGATTACATCATCGTCCGGACCCTCAGGCAGTTCACTGATGCGCACGATCTCACTGCCAATCAGCAGGTAATCTCCCGCGTTCAAACTCGTCACAGAATTCAGGCGAACTCCCTTGTCAACGGACGCCCGGTCATTCAGGGTCATGTTGGTTTCCAGAAGCGCTCTGGCAACGCCGGTCTCCACCAGCTTTCCTTTTGCGTCCAGAACTTCGATCACCGAGTCCAGTTCCGAATCACTGCTGCGTCGCGCAATCAGGTCGACCACAATGGCCTCGCCCTTCTTTGCGCGGAAGCGGTGGAGTTGCTCACGCCCCGGCGCGTCTATCACGCCCGACACGCTCACCTTGCCATCCGTCGGAGTCGGCCAGTCTTCGGCACCCATGATCTTCGCTGGTTTCAAGGGATCCCGCGAAACCCGGACGCGATAAAAGTGGGTCGCTTTCCCGGATTGCAGGAAGTCGCCAATCCGAATCGTGTACAGGCCCTCTGCACGGAACTTGTGCCGAAACGCGACTGCGCCTGCACCGCCTTCCGAACCGTACTCGCCTTCGATACTCCCGTCCTCGCGAACAAAGGTCACGACGGGCTGCAAGCTCGATCCTGCTCGAGCCGCCTGATTCTCAAAGCTGAGCTCTTCTCCCGCCGCAACTTTGATCTTGTACATACCGATATCGCCTGCCTTCGCGATCGTACCGGCGAGTAACGAAGGAAGGCTGATCGCATTCCCTTGCTGCTGCATAGGAACAGGCTCGGTGTTCTCCACCAGAAACCGGCCTTCCGGCGTAGTCCCCAAAGGAGTTAGTACGCGAAAGTTGACAAGACCCGTTTCCACGCCCGGTTCCATCGTCACTTCGAAGGTTATCTGCATCCGTGGAGGCAGTGGGCCCAGGTCAATGGAGGAAACCAGCCCCGCCGATCCCAGCCGGATATCGGACAGATCCGGAAGCTGCCGAATCGATTTCACCGTCCCCTTGATCCCAGCGCGATCGAAGAAAATACCGGTCGCTCCAGTCAGGTTCAAGCCATCCACCAGCAACTCGGATGTCTGGCCGACGGGCAGTCCCCGCGGACTCACAGAAGCAATAGTTGGAGGCGTCATGCGGTCTCCACTGCCCTTCCGCATCTCAGCCGCGGGAAGCACTGCCGCACTTAAAAGAACGACTGCACAAAGACAGGAGCGCATCGTGTTACCTCACCTCGTATAATTCCAGCGAACCGTCATACCTGCCAGCGGCCAGTTTGCTGCCATCCGGAGAAAATTCCAGCCCATTTACCCAGTCCGATTGTTTGGGCAGAGTGCGAATCTCGAACAAATCGGAAGCCCGAAACATCTTGATGGTCCGGTCCGAAGACGCCGATACCAGAGTAGTTCCGTCCGGGGACCACGCCAGCCGTGTGATGGCGTCTTCATGGGCAATTTGCGTCCGCAACAAACGACCCGACTTTTGTTCCAGAGCCCAAATGCGTATGCTCTTGTCCTGCCCGGCAGCCGCCACCATCTTGCCCGTTGGATCCAGGGCAAGTGTGTTAATCCCATCCAGCGGTTCGCCCATGGTGTACAGCCGTTCTCCGGTCGCCACATCCCAGACCTTTATCGTTCGATCCGCAGCTCCTGACACCAGGCGCGAGCCGTCCGGCGTGAATCCAAGAGCGTACACGGCATCGATGTGGTCCTTCAAAGTTTTCACTTCTTTACCAGAAGCCACATCCCAGAGCTTTACCAGCTTGTCGTAGCTGGAGGTCGCCAGCAGCTTGCCATCGGGCGAGAACGCGACAGCGTAAATGCAATCTGAGTGGCCCTTGATGCTGATCAACTGCGCTCGCGTCGCCACGTCCCAGATCACAACTTCGCCCTTGCGAGCAGGCAGACCACCCGCGGCAGCAAGGCGTGATCCATCGCGGGAGAAAGCCACTGCCCGCACAACCTCAGCATGCCCGCTAAGGATCACGTCGTCCGACCCCGTAGCCCGCAAGCGCACTTCTTTGAAGCCACCCACGGCAACAGATTTGCCGTCAGGTGCGTAGGCAAGAGAAAAGATCTGCGGTGGTGCGACCGCAGCCATTACAGTCCAGGCCATAAGGGGCAGTGTCGTCAGCACGAAAGCAGTCTGCAGCATATGCCCCTCAGTAATTGAAAAGGAATTCTTTGCTGGTGAGCATAGCCCACAGCATGTCTTCCAGAACTTGTTTGCGAACCTCGCGGGAATCGCCCTTGCCCCGAGCACGTTCCCCGGAAATCAAGGTCATGACGCGGGCCGTGTCTTCTTCCGCTGGATAACGGCTGAGAGCCGCCATCGTGAAGTACTCCAGAATGCGGGCGTCCGAAAAGCCAAGCTCGGTAAGTCGCGCAACCACTCCATTCTTTGAGCTCAGCTTCTTATTCAGCGTGTCGCCATTGATGACGTGTAGCGCCTGGCTGATGCTGGGATCCGACGACCGTTCCGCCGCATCGCAGAGTATGCGTGGAGGTCTGCCAAACGCAGTCAGGAATCGGGACTCTACCTTGGTATCAGGCAACTGCAACGCACGGGTGCCCAGAGGGTAGTCCGTAAATTCTGTCGGCACTCCCGTAACCGAAGCCATGGTGTCCAGCACGACTTCTGCCGGCAATCGCTTCACGTTGTACTTCGAAAAATACCGGACATCGTCGCCGTTCGTCGCGTTCGATTCTGACGATCTCTGGTACGCAGCCGAGTTCATAATGGTGCGAATCAAGCGCTTGACGTCGAATCCGTTGTCTACGAAGTCTTTGTTTACCGCCGCGAACAGATCTTCGTTCGAAGCAGGATTTGTCGCACGTACGTCGTCTACTGGATCCACGATGCCGTGTCCGAAGAAGTTGCCCCAGACCCGGTTCACTACGGACCGCGAAAACATCTCGTTCTTTGGACTCGTCAGCCATTTCGCGAAGTGAACGCGACGGTCGTCGGACGATTCCAGCGCCATCGAATCGCCGTCCAGCGGAGCGGGAGCCAGAGGCTTCAGGAGCCTTGGATGATTGATGTCCCCCACAGCTTTTGCGAAGACAATTTGCTCTTCTCCTGTGCCATTCTTCAAACCCACGCGGGAGAACAGATTCGCCATCTGGTAATACTGCTTCTGGGTCCACTTCTCGAGCGGGTGGTTATGACAACGCGCGCAAGTCAGCCTCTGCCCAAGGAACGCCTGAGTCACATTCTCAGTCAGGTCGATGGGATCTTTGTGGATCACGTAGTAATTCAGAGCGCCGTTCTGGCGGGTACTCCCTGACGACTCAAAGATCTCGCGGGCGAACTGATCCCAGGGCTTATTTGCTTTCACCGCAGCATGAATCCACGAGTAGAACGCACGCGTGGCCGTTGGCCGGAGTTTGCGGCTGGAGACCAGCATGAGATCGGACCATTTATAGGCCCAGTAATCGACATACTCGTCGCTCGCCAGGATGCGATCGACCAGCTTCGCGCGCTTGTCTGCACTCTTGTCAGCTAAAAACGCCTCCACCTCTTCGGGCCGCGGTAGCACGCCCGCAGCGTCCAGCCAGGCCCGGCGCAGGAATCCTGCGTCGCCCACCTCACCAGAGGGCTGAATGTTCAAAGCACGCAATTTGGCAAGGATGTGCTTGTCGATGTAGTTGCGCTGAGAGGCCTTGGTCCAGACTTCCGCAGGAATCTGGTTGGGATACGGCGCGCGCACGGTGGCATACAACACCCGGCTGGAGAACCAGAGCGTGATTGCAGCCTCGCCATGCCCAGCCATCTTCACTTTGCCGTTGTCATCAACGGTGGCAGTGCCATCGGCGGAAGAAGAGTACTTCACCCATCGCGTGACATCGGCCTTCGAACCGTTCGAGTAGTTAGCCGTTACGGATAATTGCTGCGTGTCGCCCGGCTTCAGGGTCGCTTCTTTGGGCGTGACCTCCAGCGAGACGACCTCTAAATCCGCTTCGGACGGAGCGGGAGTGCCCGCGGCAATCCAATTC
>JACMLA010000049.1 GCA_014379815.1 Bryobacteraceae bacterium
CAAACGCATCCAGCGCTCCGAAGCGTACGAATCCGCGCTATTCACCGGCTCCATGGAAGGCAGACAGCAGAAGCGCAAGAAGCCCATCAAGGTCACCAAGAACGACGACCTCGGGTGCGGAATCATGATCGGCGACGAACAGATCCAGCTCAGCTGGGACAATCTCGACCGCTACCGCAGAAACGCCTGGACAGACTACAACCGCGCCATCACCCAGCTGTCAAAAATGCAGAAGGAACGCAAGAGCGCACCAGTCGAAGAACTGAAGAAGTCAGAAAGGGAAGAGCGAGCCGAAATACGCCACCGCGAATACCTGAAACGGACCGTAGCCCCACTGGTCCGATGGCGGAATAACCCCGCAAATGCCGACAAATTGGCTTCCTTCCGTCAGGACGAAACAGGAGCAATCGTCCCGGTCGACAAAACACCCGCCACACCGGACACGCAACCAATTCCAGTGCCGGAGGCCGCATAACACGCAGAAGTGAAGTAGAACGAGTCACGAAAACGGGCCTTCGCGCAACCCCACTGAATCCCTCGCGCCACAATTGGAGCAAGTCTGAGCAGCGTTCGCCAGCACGTAAGACTGGGCCTTCGGTCGCTCGCGCTCTTGCTACACTAACCGATTCCGTTGGCTTGAGCTGGAGCGCCCGTGTGCGAAAGCTCTTCCTACTTATGAGAATCACAAAGGGATTGATTACAGCTGCCGGAGACCGCCAGCGCAGAGTTCCGTTACAAACACTCGTCGATGTGGATGGCACCACCCGAACGGTCCTGGCAACACTTGTGAATGAGTTCGTGGGCGCGGGTGTCGCAGAGATCTGCATCGTGGTCCCTCCAGGGGAGCAGGAAGAGTACGCGAACGCCGTCCCGGCCAGGGCAGGGAAGCTTACTTTCATAGAGCAGCAGGAGTTTGGAGGCTATGCCGGGGCAATCTGGTGCGCTAGGGACTATATTGCGGGCGATCCCTTCCTCCACCTTGTCGGCGATCACATTTACATAAGTAGCCATCGCGTAAAGGAAGGGCCTGGTAGCGCGGGCAGGCTCGTGGAGCTTGCTGCTTCGGAAGAGTGCTCAGTGTCCTGTGTACAGCCTACTCATGAGAGTTCCATCTCACGGTTCGGAGTCATCGGAGGAACTCCTATTGCTGGCCGACACTTGCTATACGAGATCGACTCAGTGCTTGAGAAACCGACACCGACTCTGGCCGAACAGCGGCTGATTGTTCCGGGACTTCGTGCTGGTTATTACCTTGCGTTCTTCGGTATGCACGTGCTGACACCGGCATTCCTGACGATCTTGCAGGACCAGATACAGACCAATCCATCCGGTGCTTCTGTGTCCGGAGCTCTCGATACACTCGGATCCAGAGAACGATATCTGGGATGGCAAGTCTCCGCGCAGCGGTATGACCTCGGCCCCCGCTATGGACTCCTCACTGCACAACTGGCACTGGCACTGGCTGGCCCGGACCGGGACGAGGTCCTGTCCACTCTCGTAGGCCTTCTCTCAGTCCAAAATGCGGTAGAGAAGTCTGATCGTTAGAAACTGCAGAAGACCATGAGCGAACTTGTCCGCATCATCACCGCCGATAACGCGGCTGTTCGCGATCGCTCTCTGGCGAGCATCTGCGATCAGGCGAGTTTGGCGCAACTGCTGGAGGAAGCAGCGGAGCTGGAGAAGTTCCGGCGCCGGAGCGCAAACCTGTACGAGAGGGTGCGTGCACTCTTCTTCATCTCTGCAATTTTCCGCTACTACATCCCTGCAAAGGTACAGCAGCACAGGGCTGGCCACATCCCCTACGAGGGCCACGTCCACTTACTCCATCGCCGCTTCGAAGAGGCGGTCACTACGTTTGGCCGAACTCTTGACTCGGAAGGGCCGACCGAAGCGATCGCCAGTGCACTTGCGGCCGCCTATCGTGGTCTGGCATTCCAGACTTTGTCGGATCAGGTCCGCAAGAGCGTACGTTCCACCCGCGGAAATCAGTGGATGTTTCGTATGGGCAACGTGCTCGATTACCCTCTGGTGCTGCGCGAAGAATTGCTGTGCCCGCAGAGCGGTCTCTTTCCAGTTCTTGTCGA
This sequence comes from Bryobacteraceae bacterium, assembly GCA_014379815.1. The sequence goes on from JACMLA010000049.1 coordinate 2,085, forward strand.
ATCGACTCCGGTGCGAATGGATCTTAGCCACAGTGCGTGGAGCGACATCTTTTTCCTTGGGATGGACTACCCCGAAGGTGCTCGTGTTCTGAACATCTCGGTCGACCTGGCGGTCCGTGGACGCGGGTCGCAGGTACCCCGGCCTCCGATTCAGACGTTTTTCCGTGTCATCGATGAACCGGTTTTGCGGCTGGTCAGTGTGGATCTGCAAACTCACGCGAATATCAACACGATCGAGGAAGTCTTCGATTTTGGTCGGGATTACCTCGGACTGTTGAAAGCCGCGGTGATCGCTTCCGGAATCGTGCCAACCGGCCTCGAAGGTTGCAGTCAGTCTCTGGCTTCTCTCCTTGCGCGCCTCACGGGCCGGTCAGGGCACGGCATCGAAGTTGTGAGCGCCGTCAACGATATTCCCAAGGGATCGAGGCTGGCCGTTTCAACCAATCTCCTGGCCAGCCTGATTACGGTGTGCATGCGTGCCACCAGCCAGGTCCGGTTGCTCGCAGGCTCACTATCGGAGAGCGAGCGCAGGCTGGTTGCGGCACGCGCGATTCTGGGCGAGTGGCTCGCCGGATCTGGTGGAGGCTGGCAGGACTCCGGCGGTGTCTGGCCCGGTATCAAACTGATCGAAGGCGCAATCGCCGAACCGGGTGATCCCGAGTTTGGTGTCAGCCGGGGACGACTGCTTCCTCAGCACCGCATACTGGACACAAGCGTGATTGCCGCGCAAACCCGGCTGAGTCTTCAGGACAGCCTGGTTCTGGTACACGGCGGGATGGCGCAGGACGTCGGGCCCATACTCGAGATGGTCACTGAGCGGTATCTGTTGCGGTCGGAAACCGAATGGCAGAGCCGTAAACAATCCCAGCAGATCCTTCGTGAAATCCTTGCGGCACTTTCCGATGGCGACGTGGAGAAGACTGCCGGCCTGACACATGCCAACTACGCCGGTCCGATACAGTCCATCATTCCGTGGGCCGGAAATTACTATACGGATCAGCTGATCGCCAGTATGCAGCAGAAGTTCGGTACCTCGTTCTGGGGCTTCTGGATGCTCGGCGGTATGGCGGGCGGTGGTATGGGTTTTGTCTTCGATCCTGCTGTCAAGCCGGCGGCAAAGGAAGCTCTGGCAGAGGTGATGCTGGAAACGAAGAAGCACCTTGAGGACGCCGTGCCATTCGGCATGGATCCCGTGGTCTACGATTTTGCCATTAACGAGAAAGGAACGCATGCAGAGTTTCTGGCTGGGCCGGAAGCTTTGCTTTGTCCGTCCTATTACTCGCTAAGGGTGCCTGGGCTTCTGCGTCAGGAGTTGCGGACTCTGGCTCCTGCGCAACGAACGGAACTGGCCGCGTTCGGGACAGCAGCCCGATTCCGGCCTGAGTTCTCCGTAGCAGCGTCAACCCTCGTGGAACATCTGCTTCCCCGGGATTCTGACCAACAAGGAGAACACGGCCAAACTCTGGATCAGATTCTCGACCGATACGGCTTCGACCGGGTGCAGCACGAGGATATAAGCGCGGACCTGAAAAGCGGGCGCGTCGGTCTTGCTCAGAATGCGTTGCCAAAATCAAGCCGGATCGAAGATGCGCCGCAGGGTTCATGGTCTGACGGCCGGTCAGCGATCGCCGAAAGCCTCGTCCAGCTTGGGAAAGAAGCACTGCAAAGTGGATCTGCCGGTTTGTTAACTCTGGCTGGCGGTGCCGGGAGCCGCTGGACTGGCGGTGCTGGAGTCGTGAAAGCTCTCCACCCGTTTTGCCGTCTCGGAGCCGCCTACCGGACGTTCCTGGAAGTTCATCTGGCGAAGACCCGCCGAACCTCCAGAAACTGGAACGTCCAGGTTCCGCACATCTTCACCACCAGCTACCTGACTCACGAACCCATTCAGACTCACCTGAATCTCACCCGGAATTACGGCTATGAGGGCCATGTCTACGTGTCGTCGGGCCGCAGCATCGGCCTTCGAATGGTCCCCACCTCGCGCGATTTACGATTCCTGTGGGAGCAAACACCGCAGCAGACTCTCGACGTTCAGAAGCAAAAGGTACGTGAGAGCGGGCACGCTGCCTTGATCGCATGGGCGGAAAAAGCCGGAGAAGCCTCCGATTACCGGGACAACCTTCCCTCGCAGTGTCTTCACCCGGTGGGGCACTGGTATGAGTTCCCCAACATGCTTTTGAACGGGGTACTCAAGCTGGCGCTGGATCAGAACCCAGGTCTGCGTCATCTGCTTCTGCACAACCTCGACACACTTGGGGCCGAGCTGGATCCCGGTCTCCTCGGGATGCACATGCAAAGTGGAGCGGCCCTCACGGTTGAGGTAATTCCCCGCACAGCCGACGATCACGGCGGTGGACTCGCCCAGGTCGATGGTCGCCTGCGCCTGGTAGAAGGTCTCGCGATGCCTGACGAGCGTCTTGAGTTCGACCTGTCGTTTTACAACTCGGCGACCATGTGGCTGGACATCGATCGCGTCTTGACTGTATTCGGTCTGGACCGGGACAGCCTTGGGGACAAGGCCCGTGTATCCCAGGGAGTCCGCGAAGTTGCTTCCCGCATGCCGACCTACATCACAATCAAAGATGTGAAGAAGCGTTGGGGACGGGGACAGGAAGACGTCTTCCCGGTTTCGCAATTTGAGAAACTCTGGGGTGACATGACGGCTTTATCCGATCTGCAATCGAATTACATCGTGGTTTCCAGATTTCGTGGGCAGCAGCTAAAACAGGTTTCTCAACTCGATGGCTGGCTCCGGGACGGCTCGGCAGCCTGGGTAAACCGCCTTTGCGACTGGATACCCTGAAGTCGTGAGGCAGACACCCGAAACAGTCGTAGTAAGGCTGGCGCAGCAATGTGGTTTTGAGCTCGCAGGCATCGCACCGGCTCTGCCTGTGGAACCGGACGCCACACAATTTCTTAACTGGGTCTCGCGTGGTCTCGCGGGACGTATGAGCTACCTTACCGATCGCAGAGCAGACCTGAGGACCGATCCCCGCTCGCTTCTACCAGGTGCGCAGACGGTAATCTGCCTCGGTCGTCTGTACAACACACCCGAGTCCGGACCGATTGCCAGGTACGCGCGCTCGGAGGATTATCACGAGACGCTCCGAAGGGATCTCGAGGTCCTGGTAGTTGCACTGCAGCAGGAGTTTGGCCCGTTCGAGTACAAGCTTTGCATCGACACGGCTCCACTGCTGGAACGTTC
>JACMLA010000378.1 GCA_014379815.1 Bryobacteraceae bacterium
CGGCAACCCGCAACCCTTTGCAGTACTGCTTCGCAAAGTGATACCTGGCTAAGTGTTCACGCTCAACCCGATCGTTCTTTTCCCCTATGGTCACTCGCTCCCGGACCGGTTTGACGATCCGGGAATAGCGGAAAAACAATCTGATCAGGCGCTGATGCAGGCTGCCGTCGACCGTAGCCAAGTGTCAGTTACCTCAGCTGCGAAAACGACGTACCAGCAGCAACGCACAACCAGCAGTTGCAAGCATGAGAGCAGTCGAAGGTTCTGGTATTGCAGCGTCAGCGTCCTCTATGGAGGAGATCACATAAGTCGCCAGAAAGTCAGTTGAATTTACAGGCACAAAATCCAGCAAACTGAAATTAAAGGTAAGCCCGCCGATCAGCCGGGAAAGCGCAGGATCAGTGGTTGGATTCGGGGCGATAGGAATACCCTGAGCATTTACGCTGAGCGAAGTGGGTGTGATGGTAACTGACGTGATATCGAAGGCAATTCCTGCTACCTGAACGAAGGCGCTATCGACCGCAAGTAAACTTTCAATGCCGAACGGAATTACCGCAAACGTGAGATCGGTGCCACCTGCATTGTCCGTAATGACAGCTGTTCCAAGTGGGCCGGGATCGGAAACAGCTACCTGCAAAAGACCGCGGAAGTCAAATGTTTCGCCTGTCGGCGCGATGCGTCGGAAAGCGAAAAGATTTCCACCGTCCGGGACGATGGTTGCAGCCGACACTGATGTCGACGAGATTAAAACTACGATTAAAGCGGCAAACGTCCGCAAAGCGAAAGCTAAAGACACTTAGGCCCTCCAGTCAATATTAGGATTGTTGCTCAGCGAGTATAACACGACAAACGTAAGTTGCAAGTGCGCTTTTGAGCAGCTTTAAAAGCTACTTAATACAAGGTTTATTGACGTCTGACAGACCCATTACTGAGTGTAGGAAGCCGAACAAATGTTAGTACTAATGTCCTAGGACCAATTGAATTTGCTGAGCGCCACCGCATCGTTTTCGCGCGTATGTATCATTGACATCAATCCCGGTCAGCGCCGATAATACCTGTCTGAGTTCGTTAGTTATGTCGGAGGCGAAGGTGACCAGGAAGCAAACTCTGTGACTGGGACCTTGCCGGAGCAAGAACAGCAAACCCGACCGAAAGACTCCCGCACTCTGATCGAAGTCTTGTGCGTTGCCGTTCCCAAGGTGCTGGCCGGGCTGCTTCAATTGCAGATGGGCTTATTGCTCACTCGTCATCTTGGGCCGGAAAACGCGGGCCTCTTGTTTGTCACCGCCACCGCGGTTCTTCTCGCCGACGCCATTCTTGGTGCGGCAGTTGACCTGACAGTTTTGCGCCTCTCGAGTGACCCTCGTCCGGGTCAGCAAATTCAATCTGCCGAGTTGCAGAAAGGTGCGCTTGTATTGAAAGTGGTTGCCGTGCTTCTTGTGAGTGTTGCGCTTTTTCCTTTCTCGGCATCCATGAGTTCGTGGCTTTTTCGGAGCCCGCAGCACGGAGAACTGCTGCTTATCGGAGCAGGCTCTCTTGCGTCCCTGCTGACGTTGCGGTCGGTGCAAACTCACTTTCAGGTGGCCCGCCGCTTCTGGCTGTACGGAGCCGCGGATCTCCTGCATAGCGCAGTGAAGTGGGGCGGTGCCGCCTGGTTGATGTTTTTGGGAAACGCTACGCCTTCGGGCGTTCTTACTTTTTACTTTGCGGCTCCAGCCATCACAACAGTCATTTTTCTTGGAGGCTTCGGCAAGTGCCTGATAACGGCGCGGACCTCGTGGCGGGCTTTGAAGCTGCTAATGAAGGAAATGCGGTGGTATCTGGCAAGCGGAGTTGTCGGGTCCACCACGAGCCGCATGGACCTGCTGCTGATTTCATCATCTGCCGGTCCGGTGCAGGCTGGAATTTTCGCAGCCGCTGTGAACCTCACCTTACCTCTGCAACTCCTCGGTCAGTACATGGGGGTGGTTTTTGCTCCACGCATCATGCCATTGTGGCGGGATGGTCGGCTGAAAAAGATTTACACGACGTTTCAGTTAGCTCTTGCAGGAGCAGCAGTACTAATCGCGCTGGCCATGGCTGGTGTTCTGGGTTGGTTGGTGCCATATGCTCTCGGGCCGAACTTCCAAAGAGCTGTTCCAACCTCTTTGTGGCTGCTGCCGTCCGCGGCATGCGCACTCATCAACTTTCCGTGGACTATATCGGTGGTTCTATTCGCCAGGCCAAGTATCCCTGCGGTTTTTGACCTGTGTGCCATACCTGTACTGGTCATTTTGTACTACATTGCGATCGCAAGGGATGGCGCTGTCGGCGCCGCTGTGGTCACATCTGCCTATGCGATTGTCAAGACTTGTGTATTCCAGTATCTGGGTGCAAAATCGGTTGCTAAAAACACTATCGCTGCAACCCAGATTCTGTCACAATAACGGATCTACAGATGAGAGTAATGTTCCTGACCGCGTCTCTTTCGCTTCTTGTCTGGGCACAAGAACCGTCTGTACCTGCGGCCTTAGCCCCAGTTCAGCCAGCTGCGGCGTACCAGCTTAACCCCGGCGATTCAATCGATATCCGATTGTTTTTTAATCCGGAGCTAAACGAACAGGTCGTCATACGTCCGGACGGGCGAGTGTCTTTGCAACTGATCGGCGAAATTACCCTCTCGGGCAAAACAATTGCCGAGGCCTCGGCAGAAGTGGAAAACCTTTATCGCAAAGAGGTCAAGACTCCGCGCGTTTCGATTCAGGTGCGCGCATTCTCGGCCCAAAAGATCTTCGTTACCGGTGAGGTAACACGTCCCGGTCCTATTAGCCTGCCCGGTCGCATGACTTTGCTTGAGGCGATCAGCGAAGCAGGTGGGATTCGTAACACGGGTGACAGAAAAACCGTAGTTTTAATTCGAAAAAATGCAGCAGGCAAGCCGGAAGGCCGTAAAGTGCTGCTCGCTTTGAATGGGATGCCCACGCTCGATGCCGGCTCTGTTCTGAGCCCGTTCGATGTGGTGGTTGTTCCTGAGAGCAGGATTGCGCGGGTGGACCGCTGGGTCGACCAACATATCCGGCAACTCATTCCGATCAATGTTGCGGCCGGATTTACTTACCTTTGGCAGGCTACGCCTACTACAACAATTCCAATAATTTAATGTCGTTATCACACTCCATTGAACAGCATTCCGTGTCACGCAGCTGGCTTGCCGCGTTGATACAAAAGTACTGGCTGCTGGTACTCGTAGTCATGCTAAGTGGCACTTTTGGAATGTACGTAGTTCTTCAGGTGTTTTTTACAGATATCTATGAATCGAACACTCGCCTGCTGGTCAAAGTTGGAAGGGAGAACGTGGAAACCCCTTCGACGGTAAGAAACGGTCAGGTGTTCAGCCAGGGTGTGCGAAGTGCGGATATCAACTCCGAAGTACAGATCATGTCGTCAACGGTTCTGTACGAAAAGGTAGTGGCGCGACTTGGCTCTGACCGGTTTAAGAGCGTCCTGCCAGGTCCGGTCTCGTGGGTAGACTATCCAAAGTATATAGCCAAGCGTATCGCGAGAGAGGCTAAGCAAGCTTACCGTGAAGTGCTATTTGCCCTGAATCTCGAGAAGCGTGTAACTCCGGAACAGGATGCGGTTTTGCGCCTGGTGGACGGCATCAAAGTCGAACCGGTGAAAGACTCTGACATTCTGATCCTGAAAGTCCGAACTCCAAGCCCGGTTCTGTGCCTCGACGTTGCCGAGACCCTTCTCGCGATTTATATGGAGCAGCGAACCGCGATCCGCAGGACGTCAGGCGGATCTAAGTTTTTCGAAGTGAAGCTGCAGGAAGCTAACTCGCGAATGGGCGCGCTGCAAGGGCTTCGCGCGAACATTCGGAATCGCTGGTGTGTCAGTGCACCTGAAGAACAACGAAACAGCTATCTGCGTCAGGCTGCCGTGCTTGAGACGGAGATTGGACAGAACGAGGGCGAGCTTGTCCGCCTGCGCAGCCAGACCC
>JACMLA010000379.1 GCA_014379815.1 Bryobacteraceae bacterium
CCCCTGCTGATCGCATCGCGAAGAGGAATGTCGGTATCGGCTCCGAGGCTCTGCACGGTAGTGAAGCCCGCCATCAGAGTTTCGTACACGTTAGCGGCACCGGCAGCCATGAACTCCGCGGGACTCTCCTTGCTGGTTTCAGCCCGCCCTTCTTTGTTGAAGTGCCACCCGATGTGGGAATGCGTATCGATCCAGCCCGGCATCAGCGTGGCATTGCGCAAGTCATAGTCAGCCGTACCCTTGAAACCGTCCCCGACGCTCGTAACCTTGCCGTCGCGGACCACCACCGTCACATTCCTGCGTTGGCCGCCCAGACCATCGAGCATGGTCCCGGCATGCAATGTGACCGGGTGCGTTTGAGCCAACCCCGCTGCCCCACAGACTGCGACCAGCACCCACACCCTCGCAGACATACTCACTTAACCTTTCCTCGCAGAACCCGCAATCCGGTACTCTTCTGACAGCTTGTCTGCCGACCGCAGCGTGAGCGCCACAAACGTCAGTGTGCCGTTCGTGCAGCCTCCGGTCGGCAGCGTCGGAGCGCCTACTACCAGCAGGTTTTCATGATCGTGAGTACGGCCGAAGCTGTCCGTCACGCTCTCAGCAGGGTCTGTACCCATCCGGCAGCCGCCCGCCGGATGATCCTGATACGGACCGTCGGTCACGCGGAGAAGCTTGCCGTTGTTGGCTTTCGCGAGACTTTCAAAAACATCGACGATGTGTTGCCGGGTGCCTGGCATACGGGACTGGGCGGCGGAATCCATACGATGCGCGATCTTAGGCATCGGATCTTCAAATGCATTCCGGTTCGACGTGTCCAGCGTCAGCCTGCTCTCACGATCCGGGTGAGTGTCGAAATATCCACGAAGGCGCGCCGTCCCCTTGCTGGTTGCGCGCGACCGCCAGTCTTTCAGCAGATCATCACCAAGCAGCAGATTGCCCTGCTTGTCTTTCAATTGCGGCTCCCTGTTTGCGCCGCTTTCCCAGATACGCAGATCGTGCCGGACGAAGGGTTTGCCCGGATCACACCGAAAGTATTTGCGCGAAATCAGAGCGTGCGTTTCGTTCATGCCCGGGTAGATCGCATGGGGAACCTCCATCTGCGCAGTCACCCATCCGTGCCCCGTCATGTACCGGCCGACGCATCCGGACTTATTTGCCAGTCCCTGAGGAAACCTGTCATTGGCCGAAAGCAGCAGCAGATGCGGACTCCACGTATATCCGGACGCCAGTACGAAATGCCTGGCCCGGTATTCCAATTGTTTCGACGGATCGCGTCGATCCACCGCCTGCGCCGCTACGATCCGTGCCGACTTGTCATCCATCACCAGTCGCCGCACCAGCGTCTGGTCGTGCAGCGTGAGCTTCTTCGCACTCAACAGCTTCTTGTAGGTGAAGTCCGGCGAGTAGCGGGCACCCGTCGGACAGATGGCGCAGGTCTTACACCGAATGCACTCGTTCCGGCCGTCGTAGGGTCGTGTGTTTTTCGCCATGGGAGTGCCGTGGAATGGAATGCCGCTCTTCTCCGAATGCTCCTTCAGCACGCGCAGGTTGTAAGTCAATGCCATCGGCTGCATCGGGTAGGGCTCGCTTCGGGCGTCTTCGGG
>JACMLA010000380.1 GCA_014379815.1 Bryobacteraceae bacterium
GTATGGGCTGGACGATGGGCTGCGTGGGTTGCAGGGCGTCAAGCGTCATCGGTCCGTGATGAAGGACGCTCAGGGAAGGATCTGGTTCTCTATGAACCGCGGGATCTCTGTCGTGGATCCACGCCGGCTCGAGACGACCTCGCCGCCGGTGCTGGTGCACATCCAGGCAGTGTCGGCGGACGGCAACGCTACTGACATGCTAAGCCGTATTCAGCTTCCTGCTGGTGCCCAGCGCATCACTCTGAGTTACGCGGGCCTGGGGCTTTCGGCACCGGCGCGCATTCGATATCGATATAAGCTCGAAGGCTTTGATCATCGGTGGAGCGAGCCGACCAACGGCCGGGAGGCGGTGTATACGAACCTGGGACCAGGGACCTATCGTTTTCGTGTGATCGCCAGCAATCGAGTGGGCGTGTGGAACAGTCGCGAGGCCAGCGCGGAGTTTGAAATAGAACCGGCAATTTGGCAAACATTGTGGTTTCGGTCAGCCGCGGGCCTTGGCTGTCTGGCGCTTGCAATTGGCCTGTACAGGTTCCGGTTACACCAGCTGACACAAGCACTGAACATGCGTTTCGAGGAAAGACTCTCGGAGCGCGTGCGCATCGCCCAGGACCTGCATGACACTTTGCTACAAGGATTCCTGAGTGCCTCCATGCAGCTCCACATCGCGGAGAAGCAGTTACCCGAAGGTTCGCCGGGCAAGCCCCTCGTCCGTCGGGTTGTTCAACTGGTGCGGCAGGTGGTCGAGGAGGGGCGCGACGCCGTGCGCGGCCTGCGCTCCCCTGAAAGCGGTCAGGAGGACCTCGCAGAAGCATTTGCACGCGTGAGCGATGAGCTGGGTGTACAACACAACGCCCTGGTGCGAGTCATCGTGACGGGACACCTGAGACCCATTCATCCGATTATTCGCGACGACATCTATCGCATAGGCCGGGAAGCACTGGTGAATGCCATCCGGCACTCAAACGCGACGAACATCGAGATCGAGATGGAGTATTCCGCGAAACACCTGAGAATCGTTATCCGGGATAACGGCACAGGGATCGATGCACAGGTGATTGAGTCGGGGCGCTCTGGCCACTGGGGATTGACTGGTATGAGGGAGCGTGCGGGCCGAATTGGGGCGCGCATATGGCTGGTGAGCAGTGCTGCCGCCGGTACGGAAGTAGAGCTGTCGGTCCCCGCCGACGTGGCGTTCCAGTCGACAGTCCGCAGACCCCGACAATGGTGGAACAAGAAGCGCGCAAAGGGAGGGTCCTGATGAGTAGCGACGCACCTATCCGAGTGCTGACCGTTGATGACCATGCACTCCTGAGGGAAGGGATCGCGGTCATAATAGGCAACGAGCCGGATATGTTTCTGGTCGCGCAGGCCGCAAACGGTCGCGAGGCTTTGAGCATGTACCGCGAGCACAGACCTGATATCACGCTGATGGACCTGAGGCTGCCCGATATCAGCGGCATTGATGCGCTGATCGCCATCCGAACAGAGAATCCAGGCGCTCGCGTTATCATGCTGACCACATTCGAAGGAGACGTAGAGATTCGCCGCGCACTGAAGGCGGGAGCGCAAGCCTACATGCTGAAGAGTACGCCGCCCGACGAACTGGTGGACGTCATCCGCCAGGTTCAGTCCGGCAAGAAACGACTACCGGCGGACGTTGCCGCGCAACTGGCCGAGCACCTTGCTGACGAAAGCCTGACGAATCGTGAACTCGACGTCCTGCGTCACATGGCAGGCGGCAACCGGAATCGCGACATCGGGTACAAGCTGCTAATTTCCGAGGAGACTGTCAAAGTTCACGTCAAGCACATCATGGAGAAACTGCATGCCAGCGACAGGACGCAGGCGGTCACAATCGCGGTCCGGCGCGGGATGATAGAACTGTAAAGCCCCATCCTGCCTGTTCCTACCACTTTCGAGTTAGCAAATTTAACCCGTGTTGGTGATTCGGAAAGGCTAAGGCCTGGTTACGATAGAAGCAGGGTGAGTTACTCATCGCGCTGTGATTTTTTGGGGGAGGCGCAAAGTTGCAGCGCACATTCTCAGCATTCCCGGGCGGGTTACCGGGTATTGGTCTGTTATTGTTGCGGGTAGTGGTTGGAGGAGTATGTATTTTCCAGGGGGGGGTCCATGCGTTCGGCACAAGTATCAACGCTCCGTGCCAGTGGATTTCCGCAGTTCTGTGCCTTACTGGCGGGATGACAGTGCTGGCCGGCCTCTTCACACCAATCACAGTGTTTGTCGGCGCGGCAGGGCTCGGGGGTGTGTACTATTGCTGGATGGAGGCGGTGCCGGTGACGAGCTTCGACGCAGGCATGCCCACCGCTTCAGTGCTTGCGACGGCCCTCGCACTTCACTTTCTTGGACCCGGTGCACTCTCCGTCGATGCAAGGCTCTTCGGAAGGCGCGAGATTATCATCCCGCCGCCCTCCTGACGCTGGTGTTCTTCCATCGGCGAACCGGCACTTAAGCAAAGCCGCCGGGAGCGACAACGTTTCTGCTTCAGAGCCGATCGCGACAGCCGTTTTATGCCATGCCAACCGTGTCTTGTGTTTTTTGCTGCACGCTGGTCCGGGAAAGACCGCCAGTTCGCCGCTCTCGGCGGAGCTCCGCAGGCGTAAACCCCAGCTTCTGCCGAAACAGAGTTGTCATATGCGACTGGCTGGAGAAACCGCATTCCAGAGCTATATCAATAATTTCCGCATCGCTGTTTGTAATCATTTGCTTTGCACGGTTGAGGCGCGCGCGTAACACGTATTGATGAGGAGTCAATCCGGTTGTGGCGCTGAACAGACGTAAGAAGTGCGCGCGGCTGTATCCCGTCTCAATCGCCAGAGATTCCACA
>JACMLA010000381.1 GCA_014379815.1 Bryobacteraceae bacterium
ACTGGAGCGCCTCCTCGCGGAACAACGCCTGCAAAGGCATCCACGGCCCGAGATGAATCAACTCAATTGAGAAAAGGTCCTCCTGAACCATCGGAAACGTAGCGAGTAGCTCGTTCACTTTCGAGAAGTTCTCCTCTTCCCAAACCAATAAGATCTTGATAGGTTCCGGCTGGAAGTACATTTCCCGGACTTTATGGCCGGAGTAAAACTGCCACAGTGTTTTTTCTTCAGACAAACTCAACCGCTCAAAATCGGACCGGGTTGCGGATGACTTCGGCGTTAAGACGGAAAGAATTCTCATATGTTTTCACCTCGCGCTATCTCTTTAGCCACTGCGGCAGCGTCAGCGGAAACTGTGCATCGCCCCACAGCATCGGCAGCCATGCAAATCTTGAGGTCAGGCATGCCGAGTCTCATCTTCCCAGCGTGCCTCTCAGACTCGCAACGCCGGGCAAACTTTTGCTGCAACACTACCCTTACGTTTATACAACGCCGGAAAGCTGGCGGTCAGGGGATCGGATTCTTTCAGCAAGCTTGCGCCGAAGCCCTCAATCTGATTGAATCAAAGCCGGCATAATCCGTTGTGTGCCACCGCAGAGATCAGGAGGACATCCGTATGGCGTCGAATCGGGGCGTAGTGTACATGGGACCGGGCAAGGTGGAGGTCCAATCTATAGATTTTCCGAAGCTGGAATTAGGGCAGCGTAAGTGCGAGCATGGCGTCATCCTCAAGGTCGTCACAACCAACATCTGTGGCAGCGACCAGCACATGGTCCGTGGCAGAACCACAGCGCCGCAGGGTCTTGTACTCGGGCATGAGATCACGGGGCAGGTAATCGAGGCTGGCCGGGACGTCGAGTTCATCAAGCTCGGAGACTTGTGTTCGGTCCCCTTCAACATCGCTTGCGGCCGCTGCAGAAACTGCAAGGAAGGACGAACCGGCATTTGTCTGAACGTGAATCCGTCGCGCCCCGGAGCGGCCTATGGCTACGTCGATATGGGCGGCTGGGTCGGTGGGCAGGCCGAGTACGTCATGGTGCCGTACGCCGATTTCAACCTGTTGAAGTTCCCTGACCGCGACCAGGCAATGGCGAAGATCAAGGATCTGACACTGCTGTCCGATATCTTCCCAACTGGCTATCACGGCGCAGTCACTGCGGGTGTGGGACCGGGATCCATTGTGTACGTAGCTGGTGGTGGGCCAGTAGGACTGGCCTGTGCCGCCGCTTGCCACCTCCTTGGTGCCGCAGTGGTCATCGTGGGCGATCTCATCGCGGAGCGTCTGGAGCAGGCCCGAAGCTTTGGCTGCGAAACTGTCGATGTCTCAAAGAGTGCATCGGTAGCCGAGCAAATTGCTCAAATCGTGCGCGTACCCGAAGTGGACTGCGCCGTTGATTGCGTTGGGTTTGAAGCAAGAGGTCATGGCCACGACGCGAAGGTGGAACAACCAGCTACCGTGCTGAACTCTCTGATGGAGGTCACACGGGCTGGAGGCGCAATCGGAATACCTGGCCTCTACGTGACTGACGATCCTGGCGGCGTGGATGAGAACGCCAAAGTCGGTCGTCTTGGCATACGCATCGGGCTGGGCTGGGCGAAATCCCACACTCTTTCCACCGGCCAGTGTCCAGTGATCAAGTACAACCGGCAATTGATGCAGGCAATACTTTACGATCGCGTACAACTTGCGAAAGCGGTTAACGTCACCACAATTGCGCTGGACCAGGCCCCGGGTGGCTACCACGATTTCGACAAAGGTTCGGCGAAAAAGTACGTAATCGACCCGCATCAGATGGTTCAGTAAGCGCAGGTTGCACAACTATCAGGGGCGCTAATCCCTGCCCCTGATAGACTCAAAAGCCTGAAGGTCTACAGCCGTAGTTACAGGAGTTACAGGTAGACACAGGGAGGTCTCGTGTACCCGCTGGCACAGCAGAACGCTTCCAGGGCTGCACGTCTGCGCGATCCCTCGGAACCGATTCGCATCGGGCTCGTCGGTTGCGGCCTCGTGGCCCTTGCGGTCCATCTTCGCAATCTCCCTCGTATCCACGGAGTCGAGCTTGCTTCAATTGGCGAAGTGGATGGCAGTCGGCGGGCGCGAGCCGCACAACTCGCACCCGGTCACACCCTTCACAACAGCTACAGTGATGTGTTGGGCAACCCGTCCGTTGACGCGGTCATAATCTCGGTCCTATGAGCAGCATGCGGCCGTTACCAGCGACGCTTTTGACGCCGGTAAGCACGTCTACCTCGAAAAACCCTTCACGACTTCTATCGGCGACGCCCGGACCTTGATCGAACACTGGCGTCCGTCCGGACTCGTCGGCATGATGGGCTTCAACTACCGGTTACATCCGCACATTGCAGCAATGAAAGCCGCCATCGTTTCCGGGAAAATCGGGAAGATCATTAGCCTGCAGACAGCCTTTGCCTTTGCTCCTCACACTGGCATCGACTGGGACGTAACCCGCCACGGTCAATTCGGTGCTCTGTTTGACCTGGCGCCGCATCACGTCGATCTTGCCCGCTATCTTACCGGCGCCGAGGTGATGTCAGCTTCCGCCGAAGTCCGGTCCCTGCAGGCTGACGCAGACACAGCCTCACTTCGTCTTCAGATGAGCGATGGCGCGACTGTTCACAGCTTTCTCTCGACCAATTGCGTTGAGGATCACCGGTTCACAATCCATGGTTCAGAAGGCATGCTGGCTACCGATCTCTATCGTCGGGCCGGGCCGTTGTCTGCTGGAAAAAAAGCGGCCAGCCGGAAGTGGACGGAGAAACTGGAAGAGACGTTCCTGCCCCTGGTCCATGCGGACTACGTAGCCGAGAAACTGCGCTCTCCCTGGCAGGAGCCTTCGTTCCTGCGCAGCCTTCATTTTTTTCTCGACTCTGTACGAGGACTACCCTGCCCGGCCCTTCCCAGCTTTGAAGACGGCTACCGGAGCCAGCTGGTAATCGAGGCTGCTTTGCAGTCCATCACCACAGGAAAATCCACAGAGGTTGCGACCACTTGAGAGTCTTGACTGGTCCATGATTACTGCTCGCGGGAAGGTGGTGCGGAAGCCGGCACAGCCTCGCTCCGTAAGGGCCTGCTCGCGCGCGGTGTCGAAACAAAGGTGTTCGCCGCCAGGACCGGCACCAATGACATTGCGGATTTCCTGTGCTTTGGAACCAAATCCAGATTCCGTACACTTGTCCAGACAGCCAACGTTTCGGCCGCTCTTAGTCTCCGCCGCGTCTTGCGGGAATGGAAGCCAAACGTGGTTCACGTCCGGATGTTCCTAACCCAGTTTCGCCTCTGATCCTTCCCATACTTCGCGAAGTTCCCGCTTTGTATCATGCTCTCTGGTACCGCTCAGTATGCCCAACCGGGACTAAGACTCTGCCCTCGGGCCTGCCGTGCCACAACCAGCAAGGCCTCGCCTGCCTTCAGGAAGGCTGCCTTACCCCGTGGGAACTGGAGCGCGCTCATGGGACAGGCGCTTCTGTTTCAGCATTGGAAGGGCGTGTTCGGCGCAGTCGTCGCCAACAGTGAATCCGTTCGGAAGGAACTGGAGCTTGGTGGAATCTCCCCGGTAGACGTTATCTGGAACGGCGTTCCCGCAGGCGCTGAGCCGGCTCCGCTCTCGCCCGATCCTGTGGCTGTGTTTGCCGGCAGGCTAGTTCCGGAAAAAGGCGTCGACGCTCTACTCGAGGCCTTTTCCAGTGTCTCGCGAGGAGAATTGCTGATTGCAGGTATCGGCCCCGAGCGAAGCCGACTTGAGCAGCTTGCTATAACGCTGGGCCTTAGCAATCAGGTGCGGTTCCTCGGCCAATTGAATCCCGACGAACTCTCAAGGAGCTTTTCCGGAGCGTGGGTGCAGGTGGTGCCATCCCGCTGGTCAGAGCCCTTTGGCTTCGTCGCAATAGAAGCGATGATGCGAGGCGCGGCCGTCATCGCGACCAACTCCGGTGGGCTCTCTGAGATCGTTCGCCACAACACAACAGGAATGCTGGTGCAGCCGGGCGCGGTAGCCGAACTAACAAACGCACTAAATGCCGTGCTAAGTTGCCGGGAGACTGCGGAGCGTTTTGGTGCCGCTGGACGTGCCCGCGCTCTTGTGCACTTTCTCGATACGAACTGGGTCGACCAGTTTGTGCGGATCTATGAACGATTAATTGAAATCAGAAAAGGAGAGTACTCCCACCATGGGCGCAACCGCCGGCCGCAGACCTGTAATCTCAGTAGTCATTGAAGGCTACAACGAAAGTAAATAGCAGGGAAAAGCGAATAACACAATAAACGCTCTGCGGCGTCAAATCGGGTTTCCCCTCGACCAGGTGGAATTGATCCTCGCAGGCTCGCCCGAGCAGGTCGAGGAGTGGGAGCTGCTGTGTCGCAATCCCGCGCCCTTTGGTGCCGCAATCGGCGTAGAAGCAGGTGGCGCTCTGTACTACGCTTTGAAAAACAAAGGTGCCCAGGTAGCCACTGGAGAGATCATCGCTTTCACCGACTCCGATGTGTATCCCGCCCCAACCTGGATCGCCTCGATCGTGTCCAATATCCGGGCTGGTGCCGATGTTTCCGTCGGTCTCAGCTTGTTCAAGGACGCCTCAGGCTGGACAGCAACTTCAGTTGCCCGAGCCATGGCCGTCTCCTGTACTTTCGGCTACATTCTTGGTCCTTCGAAGAACGGCCGCGTCGAACTTCGTGGCTTTATGGATCATAATCTGGCCATTCGCGCCGATTTATTTCGAAATGCGCAATATCAAACAGAATATGGCAGGATTATTGCTTCGCCGCTTCTGTTTCGCCGTCTGAAAAAGGCGGGCGCGGTAATCGCGTTTTCTCCTCTCCAGGCAGTCACTCACTATTTCGGGTGGCGCTACTGGCTTCGAAACCTGCACTTCCGGTACGGCAACGAAGTGTACCGTTTGCGCCGTCTGGATGGCGATTACCCAAACCAGTGGATTCGTTGGGCCGGTCCTCTCGAGCCGCCCCTGACGATGCTCTGGCACATGATGCTCGATGTGCCTCGCTGGTTCCGGTTCTGTCGCGCAAAGGGAATCAGTCCCTTTACCGCTGCGCTCTCCCTGCCAGGCTTCCTGATCGTGTCCGGTTCGGCCCGGTTTGCAGAAGTCCTGGGAATGTACGCCACAATGGCCGCTCCAGTGCAAATGGAACGCTGGGCGCAATCGGTCTGATGCGGGCGCTCGTCACGGGCGCAACCGGCATCGTGGGCCGCGAGGTAACAAAAGCCCTGCTTGCCAGGGAAACTCCGGTTCGCGTTCTCATTCGCGATCCCAAAAAAGCCTGGCCACAGCCGAACCTCGAGACTGCAATAGGCGACGTCCGCGACGCCGATGCCATGAACCGCGCGACCGTTGGCTGCACGCATGTGTTCCACCTCGCAGCTGAAATCCACGGCAAAAACGTAACGTCCGAGTCACTCTTCGCAACCAATCTAGAAGGCACACGCAACATTGCGAGAGCCGCACTGCAGCAAGGAGTCACGCGCCTGATCTATGCCAGTTCCGTCGCAGTTTACGGTCGCTCGATATCTCTCCACGGCATTGACGAGAAAACTCCAGCCACACCCGATTCTCCATATGGCGCTTCTAAACTGGCTGCGGAAGAATCGGTCCGTTCGACAAACGGACTGCCGTTCGTAATCGTCCGTCTGGCCAATATCTGGGGTCCCGGTGCTCACACCTGGGCGCCCCTGTTTCAAAAGATCGCATCGGGCAGATTCAGGCTGGTGGGAAAGGGAACCGGCATGCACACCATCTCCAGTCCGACCGATGCCGCCCGTGGAATCCTCCTGTGCGGCGATACACCCGGCATTGAAGCTCGCACCTACATCATGTCCGGAAAAGACGCACTTCCGTTGTCTGCTCTGGTGAATCTGATTCGCGACGAGACCGGAGGCGCTCCTTTGCAAGAGCCTTTGCCCAGCACGCCTCTGGGCATGTATCGAACTCTCGACCGCATCGCATACCGCTTCTCTCGCCGCAGGCTGCCCAAAGCGGACCGGCTGGATTTCTTTCTTGGAGACAGGACGTTCGACAACACAGCCGCGCAACGAGATCTCGGCTATGCACCGGAGATGACAGCATCGCAGATCGTACGCGCGACAGCTGAGTGGTTCCGCGCCGAAGGCCTTCTAACTAACCGCTCCTGATTGCCGCTTCGAAGCCAGCAGCCTCCACTCCCCGGCTACTAGAAGAGATACTACGCCTATCATCAGCAGCAAAGCGGCCCGATAAGGCCAGGCAAGCGCTGGAATGACCCAGAACTGCGAGGCGCCCAAAACCGCCAGCGTAGCTCCAGCGACCCGCCCGATCATGATCACCGGAAACGCCTGACCCCAGTTTCTATAGACAATCACAGTAGCCACAAGACCAGAGCCCAGCCCCACAAACGCACTAACCATAGCCGCACGGGTCATTCCTCCGACTGGTACTATGGCAGCCTGCAGTGCAAAGGCTGTTATCGCGCCCGGCACGCTCAACCAGGGCATGAGGTGGAATCTTCTTTCTGCGCTCACGATGGAAGCCGCCGCCGAGGCAAGGGCAACCCCGACGAAACCAGCGACCAGCCATCCTGTCAGTGGCCCCGCTTGCAGGAACTGGGGGCCAAACGCGAGGGCCGCGATTTCCTGACCGCAACTTCCAAAAACCGGTGCCAGTGGCAGCATGTACAAGCTCGCTTTCATCGACAACGCTCCCGCATTGCGGCTGGCCTCTTCCCGCCCAAGCACTCGCTCCCGCGTCATCGCGGCAGTAAGCACCGGGGCTAGGGAAGCGGCGAATAACCCCGGTAGTATCGAAAGATTCTGGCCGGCCACATAGTAGCCGATGAAGCTGGCGGACGTTCCATAGGCCTGGAGGACAAGCAGGTCGGCACGCTCCATCAAACGCTGCCCCGTGGCGAATACAAAAGGACCCCTGCACTCGCGCCAGATGCTAACAGGACTCGTGTCGGCCTTCCAAAGAAAGCTCCACGAGATTCGCCGGAAGCAGAACAATTCCGCCAGCGAGGATGCAGGCCAGGCAAGCAGCGCGCCCAGAACTCCTAATCCCCAGAAAACAAAAGCGGCTGTCAATGTAAGGCGGCTGATCCACCGGACCACGATCGCCAGAGCTCGCCCGCTGTACTCTCCCCGTGCTGTGACAATACTGCGCTGGGCATTGGTCAGCGCGAACAGCGGAACATCGACGCATAGCCAACGCAGGTCGGACGAAAGATACTTCGCCTGCAGCAGGGTTGCCAGCAGATCAGCGCCGACAAACAACAAAACAGCCACCGCCAGAGCCGTAACCAGATAGTGCCGCAGTACAGACGGTTCCATCTGATCCCGCATTGCCGGATCGCTAAGCAGGATGACGGAAATCCGGGCAAACGCGGAAGCAACCAGCCACTCCGCAATGCCGACTACGGCAACAGCGATGCCATATCGCCCATAACCAGCCGGTCCAAGATTGCGGGAAAGCAAAGCGACGATCAACAGTCCAGCTGGCACAGCAACCGCTTCCGCCAGAAACACCGAAGCCGTGTCGCCGCTTACCTCTCGAACGATGGCAGACATCAGGTGCCAACAGGCAGCTGGTCCGGCGTGTTCATGTACATCCTGATGAACAGGATGTCACGCCCAAACTAGCTATCCAGGTTCAACGTAGCCTTCTGCCAGCTCGCCCGAGCCATCCGACACAACAGAAGCGACTGCTCCCAACGATCGCTTTCTTCCTTCACTTCCCCTGTGGCTGTTGGGAATGACCGGGCGTAGAAGATTCGCGGGGACAGCAGTTCTGTTGCGAAGAGAAGAACAGTCGAGGGGTCAGCATGCCGCAGAAAGCCCTCCATAGCTGAGGTCCACATCGTCTGGAAGTGCGAGACGTGGTCCTCTTGCGCGTCTTCGCGAATCGCGACCTGAATGCATCCGGGGTTGCCGATGCGGCCATGCAAAAACCGTATACGTTCCAGTACTGGTTGCATGTAGTGCAGCTTGTTTGCAAAGCCACCGTAAACAAGTTCAAGGCCCGTGTACCAGTGCGAGAAGTCGCCATTCAGCATTAGAGCCGGATACCTCTTGAGAAACTGCACGGTGCGCCACAAGTCCTGAAAGATAGTCGCGCGATGAGTCTCCGGCCACAGAGCAATCTGGAAGCGGACCGATGCTTCGAGGACGGCTTCGATCAGCGCATGCGCCTCGTCGCTATCTTCCATGCCCCACCCGACATGGAGCGTGGCACAAGGCAGTCCGGAGTCGGCGAGGTTCCGCCCAAGGACATGGACCTCGGCGGGCTTGTTGACCCGGCCCGATCCTGCAACATAGAATCCGAGGTCCCGGCACTTGCGGAGGATGCCGGCCTCCGGAGCAACCACAAGTTGCACCCCGTCATAGCCGGCTTCCGCTACAGCCTCAAGCGAACGATCCGCCGGAGGGGAGGAGAACCCAGGCAGATCGTCAAAGGTCGCTAGATTAAAGAGACAAAGGAATCGCTTCTGCGGATCGCCCACTAAATAGCGCCGGTCGTTTCTTTCTCCAGCTCTGCCGCGCTGTGATCTTTAGAAGATTCAAGCCAGGCAACGTCCTGCGTGGCGTCGCCAAACCGACGCGTGCCCATCCCAAGGATGGCGCTGTCAGGAAGCTTGGCCAGAGGCGTGTAGCGGGGATGGTGGGATTCCTTATACGGGTTGTTGCGAGCCGCGTTGTAACAGCTGATCATCGACCAGCGGGGGTTTTCCGAACGGTTCTGGTCGGAGCGGTGCAGCATGTTGGCGTGGAAGAAAAGTACGTCACCCGGTTCCATCTCGACGTACACCAATTCGAAACGCTTCAGGATTTCCTCGACGCGCTCCAGATCGGCTCCAGCCTGATCTCCGGTAAGTTTGTGATCGATCCTGCCGACTTCATGTGAGCGCTCAATCACTTGGAGGCAGCCATTTTCCTTAGTGGCCCGATCGACCGCGATGAAGACGCTGGTCAGCAAGGGGCAAAGCACGCCGTTCTGATACCAATATCCATAATCCTGATGCCACGCCCACGCACCGCCTACGCGTGCGTCCTTCATGATCATCTTGGAATGGTAGTGATACACCTCGCCCTCAAGCAGGAGTTCGGCCGAGTTGACGACCGTTTCGCATCGTGCAAACGCGCCATACAACGTATCGCCCGGGTGATTCCATAAAGACAAGCGGACCTTGCCGCCTTCACCGTCCGCCTTCCCAAAGGAGTGGTCGTCCAGCGCTTTGTCCTCGCGAGCCGCACGGCCCAGCAGGCCGATCTCTTCGGCGCTAAACATTCCCCGAGCAAGAACGAAGCCGCGCTTCTGATATTCCTTCACCTGATCGCTATTAATTGGTCCACTAGCCATGATTTCGCTCCCTTGTATCTTGATTAGATTCCGATTAGATTGGATAAGATTAGTTCGAGCCTGCACCCGAACCGTGTCGGCGCAGCGGGCGAAGATAGATATTCCGAAACGCCACCGGGCCGTGATCGCCCTGAAGCATGATTGGATTCTGTGAAGCCTCGGGGATCTCCAGTCCAGACCTCGTAGGTCCGGTACACCGGTAATTGGCCTGCACAAGTACACCGTTGTAAACAACCTTGAGGAACTCGGCTTCTGAGACTTTGCGACCCTTTTCAAAGCGCGGAGCCTGAAACCAGATGTGATACGACTGCCACTCCCCCGGCGCGCGCGAGGCATTGACGCGGGGAGCAGATCCCTCAAATCCCTTGTTGTCTCGCCAGCGCTCGTATATCCCGCCGGCGTCGCCCGACTTGAGCGCGGAGCCAGCGCCCCAGCTATCGAAGATCTGTACCTCATACAAGCCATGGAGGTATACACCCGAATTCGAGCCCTTCGAAACCATGAACTCGAGGTAGAGTTCCACATCGCCAAAGGATTCATCGGTAACGAGGTTGCTTGTATGCGTGGCAATCCCATTGACGATGGCGTTTCCGACACCAGGTTTGGCAACCAGCAAATCTGCAGACTTGTCCGACAACGCAACAGCCGGCGTCGTGATCCATTCATTCAGGCGCTTCGGATCGCCCCGCCATCCAGCCAGTGAATGCCAGCCGGACAGGTCGCGGCCATTGAGGAGCGGACGCCAGCCTTGCTCCTTCTGAAACGGCGCGTCCGCAAGAGCAGTCTCCGGGGTACTCTGCGCCATTCCGAGCGTGCAAGTAGCAAACCCAAGCAGCAGGTATCGGGATGCGGCTACCATGCGAGCTTCAGGTTCGCTTCCAGCTTCTCGGTGGACTTCATCATTTCGTCCCAGGTAACGATGGAGCTGCGGTAGGCCGCCATCCGGCCAAGGATTGCGGTCAAATTGCTTTCTACCGCTGCGTCGCCGTTGTTGATTGGTTTGCCTTCTCGAACACTGTTGACGAAGGCCTGAATGTTTCCAACTGCCCCGCCCTTAAACGTGTCATCCTTCTCCGTCCCAAGCCAGGCCTTCTTGCCGGTAATGCGAACGAGCCCGGCGTAGTGCGTATCGGCGCAGCCGTCCTGGCCAATAACGCGTACACACAAATCCGCGAACGAGCGCGTCAGCTGATTGGAGCTAAAGCTGGCACAGACGTCACCTGGATACCAGTAAGTCACAGCAAAGTGGTCCCACGCGTCACCACTGTCAAATTCCGTGCCCTTCCAGTCTGTGCGCCCGCCAGTCCCACAGGCGCGAACGGGCCGGGCCTTCAGCAGCCAGTTTGCAACGTCGATGACGTGGATATTCTGCTCCACGATGATGTCACCACCTAGCACCTTATCGCTATACATATTCAGGATGCGCTGATGACCTTCATCGGAGCCGGTACGAACTTCACTTGGCTTAACGCGACCGGCGTAGTAGAAAACCTGCGCAAGTGCGGGCTTACCGACATCGCCGCGATGAATGCGCTCGGCAACCTCCTGATAAACCGGACGCGCACGAGTTTGGAAATCAACCCAGTAGCTCAGCTTCTTCCCAGCGGCTTTCTTTCCACTTTCCGCGATGGTTCGGCAACCCGGTACATCCACCGCCACCGGCTTGGCAAGAAAGACATGCTTGCCCGCATCGACGGCAGCCTGAGCATGGGCAGGGTGGTAGTAGGGGGGCGTTTCTATGACAACGACATCTACCTTGGCAGCCGCCAGTTCCTTATAGGCATCTGGACCGTAGAACGACCGGCCAGCATCGATGTTGAGCTTGCTGGCTGTCGTAGTCAGGTTGGTTCGAATTACATCAGCCGCCGCCACCCAGCGAACAGGTGCAAACTCCGTAAACAACGGAGCAATCCAGTTACCCCGGGATCCGCAGCCAAGCAGGCCAAGTTCCACCGTACTGTTGGCTTGGGAGCCAAAAGCAATACTAGGACTGACGATCATCAGCCCCGCCGCAGAGGTCTTGAGAAACGACCTGCGATCCGCTTGTTCAGTGGCGACTGGAAGGTCATCAGGTTCGGCTGACTTGGAAGACGAAATGTCAATGCTCATTAGTTGTTCTCTCTAAAACAGGAAGCGTAGGCCAAACTGTACCTGGCGTTCTCCGGCGTTGTTCAGTGTTGAGGTGATTTGCCCGAACGCCGCGGAATTCACGTTGCCGTTAGGATTAGCCGGCTGCGGTGTGTTGGTTAGGTTGTAAAACTCTGCACGAAACTGCAGGCGGGCACGTTCCGTGATGGGGAAGTTGCGAAACACGGAAAAGTCGTAGTTCCGCAGGCTGGGTCCGCGTACCGTGTTACGCCCGCCGTTACCGAAGGTATTTGGAGCCGGTGCCGCGAAAGCCGACGTGTCGAACCATAGCTGGCCGGCTCCAACGCCTCCGAGAGTGCTTGACGTACCGCGCACATCCGCGAAGTTGCCGTTGCCAGGGCATGCGCATGGACCTGCGTCGGCGACAATGTTGACCGGTGTACCGCTAGCCAGCTGGAGAATGCCGTTCAACTGCCATGAACCAGCGATCTGGGAAAGAACACCGTTGCTAAGGAGGGCTTTTCCAGGACCAAACGGCAGCTCCCAGGTGTGATTCACCACCAGCATATGTTTACGATCGAAACCCGCCCGTCCGTAGTTACGACGAACGTCCGCAGGGAGCGTGAAGCCTGCCGGAGGATCGCCGTGATTCATGCTTTTGCTCCACGTGTAGGACACCCCGAAAGTAAGGCCTTGGTTGAAGCGTTTCCGCAAACTTGTCTGCAGCGAGTTGTAGTTGCTGTTCACTCCCGTGCCCCGTTCCTGAACGCTGGCAGTGCGCCCGAATTGTTGCCGGAATCGCAAGCCCTGCGCCCCGGTTCCCGGCAGAGCAAAGTTCAGCTCGCGGCTGTAGGCACCATGCCGCCCAAGTGTGCCGACGTATCCAACATCAATAGCCATCTGATACGGCAGTTCGCGCTGGACTGTGAGGTTGTAGCTTTGCGCAGAGGAAACCTGTGAGTCAGCAGGAATGCTAAAGAATCCCTGATTTGGCGCTGGGTTGATGATCCCGTTCGAGGGAAGCGCGATAGTCGGCAGCGGTGGGAGACTTGTCCCGATCCCGTCGACCCGGAAGTCCCCTGTCACGCCTTCCTGCACGTTATATATCACCGGGAACTGCGTGGAGATCGTGCCACCGCTAAATCCAAACCGGTCGGTGTAGTAGCTCATCCCATACCCGCCGCGAATGACCGTCTTTGGAGTCAGCCGGTACGCAAAGCCAAATCGCGGAGCCCAGTTATTCGCATCGAAGTTAACTCCGGCATCAAGTCCTACGTCGCCAAAGCCCGCGATGAGAAGGCTGTTATTCGCGGGATTATAGTTAGCCCCGCCTGCGGGAAAGCGCACCTTGACAGGCGTGTAGGCTTCATACCGGATTCCAAGATCGAGCGTTAGCCGCGAAGTCACCTGCCACGAGTCGTGGAAGAAGAAAAAGTACTGCTTGATTCTGTTCGACGGCGTCACCGTTTGAAATGTCCGGTACGTCGCGTCCGGTGCGCCGATCAGGAACGCAGCATAAGAGTTCGCAAACGAGCCAAATGCACCAAGCGACGCCCCGGGAATACTTGTCGTACCCGGGTTGTAGTCGAATCGACCTCGCGGGCCGTAATTCAGACCCTGAGGCTGGAAGCGGTCAGCCCGAATGTCCCTGAGATCAGCGCCCCACTTGAGAGTATGTCGGCCAGTAATCTTGGTCCACGTGTTCACCAGGTTGTATAAGTTATCGGTGTTCACCAGTGGGTAGAAAACCGGAGTCCCTATTCCTGCCAGACCCGTGATGTTAAAGCGGGGAAGCCCGCGTGTGCTGATCGGGTCCGGATTCGGATTGGCGATCCCGAGCTGGCTGCCAAGAGGGTCGTCGATGTTGTCCCCATTCACATCGGCAAGATAGCGGTTATAGCCCGCCCGGACCTCCATCAGAAACGAAGGACTCCACTGGCGCGTGAAGCCCATGATGGCGGTGTGCGTCCGGTTCTTGCTCGCGGTTCCCTCTCCTATGGCTTGCCCCAGCACGGCACTCTGCGCGACCGCATACCGCGAATAGTTGTACTTCACATAGAGCTGATTGCGTTCATTGAATTGGTGATCTACGCGACCGTCGTAGTTATACCCGTCGTAGGAGAAGGGCACATTAGTCACGTAGTTGTTCACGAAGCCAGACTGATTTTGCCATGGAAAGAGTGGATTCAGTCTCGCCGCAACTCCGGTAAGCCGATTGGCCGGAATCACATTATTCGCAAATCGCTGGCGACCCGTACCATCCGCATTGCCAGTACCTGGGTCATACAGAGCCAGGTCCGGCACCCTGCGAAAGTCGCCGTTCCGCCATTCGTCGGCGGGGACGCTGGTGACTTGCGTGGAAGCCTGCCGCTCCAGTGCACCCTGAAAACCGGCGAAGAAAAACGTCTTGTTCTTACGGATCGGGCCACCGATAGTGGCACCAAACTGATTACGATTGAAGGCAGGCTTGGGTTGCGGCACCCTGTTGAACAAGTTGCGGGCTCGCAACGCCGCATTGCGATTGAACTCGAAGGCACTGCCGCTGAGTTTGTTGGTCCCGCCTTTAGTAATCACATTCAAAACAGCTCCGCCAGCGCGGCCGAACTCAGCATTGTAGTTGCTGGTAGAAACGTTCACTTCCTGCACGATCTCGGCCTGGGGAATATAGATAGTCAGGCCAAGCGTGGGATTGTTATCTTCTACTCCATCTACTTGCGTGTTGTTCGCACCTGCCCCTTGTCCGTTCGCGTTGTAGAACGTCGTGCGCTGGGGATCTTCAAGCGCAGTAAACGTCTGGGCCGGCGGATTCAAACCAGGCAAGAGACCTACCAGCGCCTGAAAACTTCGATTAGGAACAGGCAGTTCCTGAACTTGCTGGGCAGTAACTGTGCGATTCACATCGCCCCGGTCGGTTTGCAGCAGAGGAGTTTCCGCAGTCACCATAACTGTCTCGGTTGTGTCGCCCGGAGTCAGTGTCGCGTCAACGCGGACAGTGGAAGAAACCGCAACATCAACGTGAGCTCGGGAGAATGTCTTGAAGCCTGTGGTTCCTACCGCGACCGTATACGTGCCTGACGGGATATACGGAACCGTGTAGATTCCAGCCGCGTTGGTCGTCGTGTTTCGGGTAAGCGAAGTACGCTCTTCTGTAATGGTGACCTTGGCATCAACCAGTACGGCACCCGTGCTGTCAGTGACGGTACCGACAATCTTCGCAGTTGTGGACTGCGCAGAAACTGTGGACAGGCGAAGAGTCGCCCAATCAATTGCTGCTGTTAGACGGAGTGGACGAGGCATGGAGAATTTCCTTCAGCGCGGAGGTTTTCGTCACGTCGCCGCGATCTTTTCATGAAACGCTTCATGATGTCAAGCGGGTCCCCCGAGCCTGACTGAATTCCAGCCTCACGCAACGCAGCACGGAACACCTCCAGCTGTTTGCCTGCATCAGCCAGTTTGTCTCCCGAAGGCGCCGATGTTTCAAGGGTGCAGGTGCCGGTGTACCCGATGTCCCGAATGGCTCGCGCAGCACCTTTGACGTCGACTTTGCCCTCGCCAAGCCAGCCTTTGTCCTTAATGTGAAACTCGCAGATACGATCCCGCCCAAGCTCCCGAATCTCCCGCGCAATGTCGAAGCCCCCAACGTTGGTGGAGTTGCCGATGTCGTACCAGACCTTCACGGCGGGAGACTTCACCGCATCGAGAATGCGTATGTTCGCTGCGGCGGAGATCGTATTCTCGATTGCCAGCACGACTCCCGCGCGGCGTGCGACCGGGCTAACGCGGCGCAGCGGCTCGATGATCGCTTGCTCTTCCGCAGCATCATTCAACGCACACTTGCCGAAAAACACCAGCATGAGGATGGGCGATTGAAGGGCTGCTGTGACGCGGATGCCCTCTTCGATCCAGGCGTAGGCTTGGGGATTATTCTTCAGGCAGTCTACGTGGAGAGCATCGATATACGTAGCCGACAAACGAATCCGATGTTGTTTCGCCGCTTCGCGCCACTGCGCCTGTAATGCGGGATCGCTTAGAGGAAGGCGGCCTGCAACAGGGCGCCCAAGTGTCACCTGAACGCTCTCGAAACCAAGCTTCGCGGCATGCGGAACGGCTTCGGGGTCGGTGGCAAATCCGAGGTTGCCATCCATGATGCCGACCTGAACGCGCGACGCAGCAGAAGCTTCAGATCCCCACCAGGGCCCGCAAAGACTCGCTGCAACGAAACTGCGGCGATTCATATGGCGGGGGCCTCATTAGTTCTTGCCCCAAGCTTAGACATCAATGCGTCGGTTGCGGTGTACGCCTCGCGAACCCAATCTATGATTTTGTCCGGCTCCGGCGAGTACTCCAGCTCGATACTGACTGAGCCTTGGAACCCAGCTTTCTGCAACTCGCTTATATACCCTTCGAAGGGCACACACCCCCGCCCCGGAGGCAGGTCGCCATGCACTTTGCCGTCGCAATCAGAAAGGTGGACGTGGGCTATACGCCCAGCAAGGTCAGCGATCCGGGCTGGAGCATCGTGAGCCAGCACAAGGTGTGAGATGTCAATGTTAGCGCCCACTGTTGCATTGTTCACATCAGTTAGGAACCGTGACATGGTCTCCACATTTTTAACGATCGACAACTGGAAAGGCTCTATCTCGACCGCAATCTCAAGGCCGAGTCTGGAGGAGTATTCTCCTAAGCTTTGCAAGCCCTCAACCGCCCACTTCCATTGGTCTTCAGGAGGAATGACCTGCCGTTCCCAGATATACTCTCCAACCACAATCAGAAAGTTGACTGCTTCCAGCTCATAGCCGAGATCGAGGTAAGCCTTGGCGCGGTCTATATGGAACTTACGTACCGGGGCGTTGAAATCCGCGATACCTAGTGCACAGCCAACCACCGACGAGACCGGAAGATGCGCGTCCCGGCAGGCATGGCGGATCAGTCTGCGCTCAAGAGCATCGGTCTCCAGCGGATCCGCAAAGATGTCGATGGTGTCGAATCCAATCTCCTTCGTCAGGCGGATTCCCTCGGCAGTCGTGATCGGTGTGCCTACCCACGCGGAGTTGATCAGTCCAAGATTCATCTGTACGGAGCGATGCTATCATGACGGGCAACCCGTAATGAAACGATTCATGAAACCGAGCGTTCCGTGGACTTGAACCTTAATCTGGAACACTGTGCTCCCTCGCCGATTCGGTCCGATTACAGAATTGGCGCAATTGGAGCAGGTTTCATCATGCGGGACGTGCAGCTCCCAGCCTACCGGACGGCAGGGTTCCCGGTCGCTGCGATTGCCTCCAGAACTCCCGAAATTGCACGTGAAGTCGCCGACGTCCGCGGGATTTCAAAGGTGTACGACACAATCGACGAGCTTCTTGCTGACGACTCGATCGACATCTTCGACATCGCCGTGCCGCCCGACCGGCAAGTGGAAATCGTGCGCCAGCTGGTACGAATCGGAGCCCGGCCGAAAGGCATTCTGGCACAAAAGCCTTTGGCGACGGACCTTGCGGGGGCTCGTGAAATGGTCAACACTTGCGCGGAGCACGGCATCACTCTGGCGGTCAACCAGAACATGCGATACGACCAGTCGATCCGTGCACTGCGCACCATTCTGCAACGCGGTTATCTGGGCGAGCCGGTACTGGCAACGATCGAGATGCGGGCCGTTCCGCACTGGCAATCCTGGCTGCAGCAATACCAGCGGCTGACGTTGCTCAACATGAGCGTGCATCACCTCGATACGTTGCGCTGGCTGTTTGGGCAGCCTGACGCGGTCTACACAAGTGCACGCCGCGACCCGCGTACGGAGTTTCCGCACGAGGACGGAATCTGCCTTTACATCCTCGAGTACAACAACGGGTTCCGGGCATCGGGTTGGGACGACGTCTGGCTGGGACCAAGAACACCGAATCTCGACCAGGATCCCTACATTCGCTGGCGCGTCGAGGGCTTGGAAGGCGTCGCCGAAGGATGGATTGGGTGGCCGCAATACCCGAACCGCAAGCCAAGCCAGATGCGCTTCAACACTCTCCGGCAGCCGGACATGTGGCTGACTCCCAAGTGGAACGAAGTCTGGTTTCCCGATGCCTTCAGCGGACCTATGGGGTCCCTGATGGATGCGATCACGTTGCAGCACGAGCCTGAGAACAGTGGGCGGGATAACCTGGCAACAATGGCGCTGGTGGAAGCTTGCTATTTGTCATTGGGCGAAAAGCGACGTGTGGAACTCACCGAGATTGCGCTGGAACTCGAACCGAAAAGGGTCGGCCAGTAGATGGCGCGTGAAGGCCAGAGAGTGCCGACGATCCGCGACGTGGCCCAGATGGCTGCGGTTTCGGTCGGCACTGTATCGCGTGTTCTCAACGACAGCGACAACGTGGATGCGGGCCTGCGGGAAAAGGTAACCACCGCGATCCGCGAGCTCAGATACCGTCCCAATGCGCGTGCCCAGAGCTTTGTCCGGGAGCGTTCCAATGTCATCGCATTGGTGCTCTCTAACGGCATCGGACTCAGCAGGGTCTACGCC